>NZ_AP019717.1:600000-770199 GCF_006742065.1 Clostridium butyricum
AATTATACGATTTCTATGAGAAAACCAATGTGTAGTTTTACAGTTAGTATCAACGGAATATTTGCTCTATTAATTCCAGCTGGAATACTTATTATTGGAAGTGCAGTAGACTATAAAGAATTTCTTTTGAATTTTATATTTTATATACTGTTTACGCCAATATGTACTGTAATGATGACAAAAATAATGTTTAGTGGAGAAAATATGATGCTTGCAAGAGATGCAGTAAATCGTATAAGTGAAATTTTAAATGAAAAACCTTTAGAAGAACCTGAAAAATCTTTCATGATACAAAACTAGGACATTGAATTTAAAAATGTAATTGGAATATCACCTAAAAAATTTCGAACACTAAAAAATAAGAAGGAAGTATACAACTATATAAAAATTACTGAATAATAAAAGTGTATTGTCATAATAAAACACGGGAGTTAAGTATGCTTTATAAAAAGTTACTTTAATTCCCGTGTTTATTAACATTTAAGAGATATTTAAAAGATCAGAACTTGTACAATTAAAATTTTTATATGTCTTAGTTACAATATCATCCCAATTAATAAGTACAGCCGTAACCATATCAGGATCATACATTATTGAAGAATTTTTAATAAGTTCATTTTTACATTCTTCATCATTCATAACACTTTTATAAGGCCTCTCGCTTTTCATTGCATCAATGGAGTCACATACAGCAATAATTCTTGATTCATAAGGAATTTCATCGCCTTTTATATTAAGAGGATAGCCTGTCCCATCATAACGTTCATGATGATGAAGAACTATCTTGGCGATATAAGATAAACTTTTAGATTTTGATAATATATTATATCTGATAGAAGAATGCTCTTTCATTTTCATCCATTCACTATCTGTAAGTTTACCAATTTTATTTAATATACTGTCTGGAATGCCTATCTTCCCTATGTCATGCAGATGTGCAGCAATATGGAGTATTTCAAGTTTTATATCATCTAACTTTAAATACATTCCTAATTTATATGACATATCACCAACTCTTGTGGAATGACCAGCAGTATAAAAATCTTTTGCATCTAAAGCAGCAGCTAGACTATCTATTAAGTCATGGTAAAATTCATTTTGTAACATATATTTATCACCTCAATTTATACATAATTACAATTACAAATATTAATTGCAATTGATAGAAAATATCATTTGCTAATTTATAGTAATTATAATATAGATCTATCAAGTATTCAATAGAACAGTGATATTTAAGTCTATTATATTATATAATTAAGCGAGAATTTATCCAGTGAAATTACACAAATAAATGTTACTTTAATATTAAAAAAACATGTTATAATTAATTTCAAATAAGATATATTAGAAATGGGGCAAGAATAATGAAATTGAGAGTGGCAAAATCTGAAGATGCAAAGCAACTTGTTGAGATATACAAATTTTATGTTGAAAATACAGACATAACCTTTGAATATGAAGTTCCAACTATAGAGGAATTTGCACAGAGAATAAAAAAGACATTATTAAAGTATCCTTATATAGTTTTAGAAAAGGATGATATTATTTTAGGTTATGCATATGCAAGTGCATTTAAGGAAAGAAAGGCTTATGACTGGTCAGTTGAAACATCAATATATGTAAAAGATGGAGAACGTGGTGGCGGAATCGGAACTCTTCTTTACAATGAGCTTGAAAGATATCTCATTAAGCAAAATATTATTAATGTAAATGCATGTATTACATATCCAAATGAGAAAAGTGAATTATTTCATGAAAAGTTTGGGTATAAAAAAGTAGCTCATTTTACAAAGTGTGGTTATAAATTTGGAGTATGGAAAGATATGATTTGGATGGAGAAGTTTATAGGAGAACATAAGGATAAACCTGAAGAAATTATAGAATTTTCAAAGTTTAAATTATAAAATTACTGCATTAATATACAAAGTAATAAGCATGAAAAATTTGAGGTGGAAATACAGTGGAATTACAAGAGAAGGAGTTAGAAGATATAACAAATAGAAAAAAAAGTCTATTTATTAAAGGAATAAAGGATTGTACTCCAACTATATTTGGATATTTAAGTATAGGGATAGCATGTGGAATAATGTGTGGGTCATGTAAAATTACATTCTGGCAGGCCATAGGAATGAGTACTTTTATTTATGCAGGTTCTGCACAATTTATTTCTGCTGGTATGATATTTTCAGGAATACCAGTTTTAAATATAGTTATTACAATATTCTTTGTTAATTTAAGGCATGTGTTCATGAGTGCATCAATGGCCTCTTATTTTAAAAATACTTCATCAATTAAAAACTTATTTATAGGTATTCTGTTGACTGATGAGACATTTCTAGTTGCAAGTATGGAAGGTTTAAAGAATAGTAAAATTCAGTATTGGTGGATGATGGGGCTTAATCTTGCAGCATATTTAAATTGGATTGTTGCTACAGGAATAGGAATTGTTATTGGAAGTTTAATACCTGACTATAAGTTATTTGGATTTGATTTTGCACTTACAGCTATGTTTGTGGGATTATTAATTTCATCAATAGAGAACATGAAATTAATAAAAACTATAATTATAATTTCTGTTTCATTTATAGTTTTAATATTGTCAAGCAAATTAATTCCCACTAGTTTTGGGGTAATAATATCAGCAGTAAGTGGTGCTTTGGTCGGAATATTTATTGATGATTAAAAATAAAGGAGGTAACTTAAAATTATGAATACATATGTGTGGAGTGTAATATTGTTTGGTGCTGTTGTTACAGTTATTCCAAGAATACTGCCTATAACGATAATGTCTAAAATAAAATTGCATCCTAAACTAGAAGAATTTCTGAAATATATTCCTATATCTATCTTATCATCATTAATAGCAGTAGAGGCTTTTACAGTAGATAACAAGTTTTCAATATTGGGTAATGAAATGGAAATTTTAGCCCTAGTACCTACAATTATAGTTGGATTAATAAAGAGAAATTTGCTGTTAACAGTTGTTGTGGGAATGATAAGCATAGCTGTCCTAAGAATTATATATTAATATGAAAATAAGTTTCTTATAATTTTTGAAAGTATTATGAGAAGCTTATTTTTTTATAATTAATATATAATCTCATTGGATTAGATATTAAAATATTGAGAAATAATAATAATAAACAATTGATAAAAATTTTCAATTTAATATTGATTAGTAGTCAAGGGTTAAGTTATAATTGACAGCATCATAATTTAGTTTGAAAGGTTTAGTCTATTTGTAAAACAAATTTATTTATATGGGGGATTTTAATATGGATATTAAACAAATGAAATACTTTATAACTGTGGCTGACTGTGGGAGTATAAATAAAGCAGCAGAAGAATTGTTTACATCTCAACCTAATGTGAGCAAAGTAATAAATTCGCTTGAGAAAGAAATAGGAATAGAAATATTTTACAGGAATAATAAAGGTGTTCGTATGAGTGAAAAAGGTGAGGAACTTTACGATTATGCTCAGAGAATACTAAAAAATGTAGATATGATAATGTCAATATCAAATGATAAATATATAAAGAAACTTAATATATCATCTTATCCAAGTCATATGGTTTCGAGGGTTTTTTGCGATTATTACAAAAAAAATGATTTTCATCATTTGAAAGTTCAATTTCTTGAAGGAAGTATTGAAGAAATTATTGAAAGGGTAAAAAGCTGTATATCTGAAATTGGGATTGTATATGTAATTGAGCAGCAAAAATGTTGTTTTAATCATACTATTGAACATAAAAATATGGAATTTATAAGATTAGATACTAAGAAAGCTTGTGTTTATGCTGGAAAAAACATCAGTATTTATGGAAGAGATAGTATTACAATTGAAGAGCTTTTGAATTTGAAATTTGTTCAGTCTACAAAGGATTTTTTTTCAGTTGAACAATATTTAGAAAAACTTTATTTAGTTAATAAGATGGAGAATAATCGATTTTGTAGGGTTGTTACAACCAATAGTGATCATGCAATGATAGATCTTCTTATTAATACAGATTTATGTAGCGTTGGAGTTAAATTTACTAATGATAGATATAGTGAGTATGATATAAAACCTATAGATATATCAGGTTATGAATATGAAATCTATGTGGGATATATAAAAAGAAAGGGAGAAATATTATCTAATGAAGCTCAAGGATTTATAAAATTACTATTAGAGATTGTACGTTATAATTGATAATGAAAATCAATTATAACGTTTTGGAATACCCCTCCTATGAAAAATTGGTATTAGACTAAAATAAGTATAATTGATATACTTATAGCAGCGAATGATAAAAGATATCAATTGAAAAGGGGATGCAATATTAATGATATTTTCAAAAAAGAAAATGGTAAAAATTTTAACTGCTTTTCTTACAGCAAGTATGCTACTTACTGGATGTGGAACTGCAGGGGGGAAAAATAGCAGTGATACAAAATCACAATTGGTTTATGCAAATTTTAGAGATCTTAGAGATTTGAATCCACATTTATATAGTGGGGAAATGTTTGCTCAAAATATGATTTTTGAAGCTTTAGTAAAAATTGAAGATGATGGAAGTTTTACTCCATGGTTAGCAGAGAGCTGGAGCATCTCAGAAGATGGAACAACTTATGTGTTTAAATTAAGAGAAGATGTGTCGTTTACAGATGGAGAAAAATTCAATGCTGAAAGTGCTAAGGCAAACTTTGATGCAATAATGGATAATGCTGAAAGACATACATGGCTTGAATCAGTACGCCTTATGCAGGAAGTTGATGCAGCAGGTGGAAAGAGTGTTGAGGTGACTGGTGAGTATGAGCTTACCTTAAGATTATCAGAAGCGTACTATCCGTTTCTTGTTGAACTTGGAGTTATAAGACCATTTAGATTTATTTCACCTAAATGTTTTATAGATGGTACAACTAAAAATGGAGTTAGTTCAATAATTGGTACTGGTTCTTATTATTTAAAAGAAAACCATGTAGATGAGTATTCTGTATTTAAGGCTAATGAAAATTATTGGGGAGATAAACCTGAAATTGAAGAAATTGTTGTAAAAGTAATACCAGATAACCAGACTCGTGTAATGGCACTTGAAAATGGGGAACTAGATCTTATATTTGGTACAGATATGATTGATTCTGAAACATTCCTTAAATTTAAGGATAAAGAAGGATTTGGAACATTATTATCTGATCCAGTATCTACAAGGATGATGATAATAAATACTACTGATGAAATATTAAGTGATGTGAAAGTTCGTAAGGCAATTCAGCATGCAACAGATAGAGAAACTATTTCAAAGGATATATTCTCAGAAATAGAAAGTCCAGCTGATACAGTTTTAGCTAAAACTGTTCCGTATGCTGATATTGGTTTAGAACCTTATGAATACAATGTGGAAAAAGCTAAGGAATTGTTAACTGAAGCTGGATGGAATGAAGTTGAAGGAAAGACTTATAGAGAAAAAGATGGTAAAGAATTAGCATTTACATTAAACTATTGCAGCGATAATGTTACAGAAAAGACAATTTCTGAATTCTATCAAAGTGAATTAGCTAAGATAGGAATAAATCTTACTATTGTTGGCGAAGAAGAACAGGCGGCACGTGATAGAATGAAATCCGGTGATTTTGATATAATATTTAATATTTCATGGGGTGCACCTTATGATCCTCAATCATTCCTTGCAGGAATGAGAATGCCAGTATATGGAGATTATGCAGCTCAACAAGGATTAGAAGAAAAAGCAAAAATTGATGAGAATATATTAGAAGCATTAAAGAGTACAGATGAAACTTTACGTCAAGGATATTATTCATATGTATTGTCTACATTGCATGATGAAGCAGTTTATATTCCAGTAACATATGAAAGAAACCGTGCTATATACAGTAATAAAATTGATAATGTAACATTTGATATTTCAAGATTTGAGGTACCAATGGACAAAATGAAACTTGCAGAAAAGTAAATCTGCAAAAATTTAATTAAACAATAAACCAGCCTGTTTCTTAAAGCAGTGCTGGTTTATTATTCAATATAGTAAATTTAAAATTGAAAGGATTTAATATTATGAGAAAGTATATAACAAGGCGTATTTTATTAGCAGTGCCAATGCTTTTTGCTATATCCTTTATTGCTTTTGTACTTATAAATTTTATGCCGTCAGATCCTGCTGAAGTTGCACTTAGAGTTAATGAAATAATACCTACAGATGAAGCAGTAGCATCAATGAGAGCTAAGCTTGGACTTGATGATCCATTTTTAGTACGTTATTTTAGATGGCTTGCAGATTGTTTGCGATTTGATTTTGGTGTTTCTTATACTAATACAAATAGAACAGTAATAAGTGAAATAGTCAGGTTATGATTCTTGCAATTGTTGGTGTGCTTGGCGTAGGAATTGAAAATGTTATTGTTGCTAATATTATCGTAAAGTGGGCATGGTATGCACGTATGATAAGAGGAATTGTAATTCAGTATCGTCATAAGAATTATATGCTTTATTCAAGAGTTATAGGAAGTAAAACAAGTTATGTAATGATGCATCACCTACTTCCTAATATACTTTCAGAAATTGTTATTCTAGCTACATTAGATATGGGATGGGTAATTTTAAATATATCAACACTTTCATTCCTTGGACTTGGAGTACAGGCACCAGCACCTGAATGGGGAGCAATGCTAAGCGAAGCTAAAAATGTTATTTCAACTAAGCCATATGCTATGCTTGCACCAGGTTTTGCAATACTTCTAGTAGTTGCAGCGTTTAATCTTCTTGGTGACAGCTTTAGAGATTTATTAGATCCTAAGGAGGAAAAGTAATGATACTTGAGGTGAAAAATTTAAGTGTATATTTTAGAGAAGGAAAGAATCTTAAAAACATAATAAATAATATTTCTTTTGGTGTTAAGGAAAATAAATGTCTTGGTATTTTAGGAGAGTCAGGAAGCGGAAAAAGTATCACATGCAAAGCTGTTATGGGACTTGTTAATAATAATTTTGCAGTTTCAGGACAGGCATTATTTAAAGGCAGAGATATATTAGCTTTAAATAAAAAAGAGAAAGAAGAGCTTAGAGGCAAATCAATATGTATGATAATACAAAATCCTATGACTGCATTTAATCCACTTTTTACAATAGGAAATACGGTAATAGAGACTTTTAAAGCACACTTAACAATTACAAAAGATGAAGCTGAAAAACTTGCAGAAGATTCTTTTATTAAAATGAATTTAAATAATCCCAAGGAAATAATGAAAAAATATCCTCATGAATTAAGTGGAGGAATGCTACAGCGTATTATGATTGCAATTACAATTGCATTGAAACCCGATCTTATTATTGCAGATGAACCTACAACTGCAATTGACTGTCTTAATGTCGTAGAGGTAATAAAAGAATTTAAGCAGATGAAAGATATATTAAATACGTCTATGATTTTTATAAGTCATGATTTAAGTGTATTAAGTGCAATTTCAGATGAAATTATGGTTATGAATAGTGGAGAAATTTTAGAATATGGAAGTAAAGAAAGTATAATAAATGACTCTAAAGATGACCATACTAAATATCTTATAGATACAAGAATGAAATTACTAAAAAAATTTAAAGATGCGGTAAAGTAAAGGAATGATTAAATGTTATTAGAAATTAATGATATACATGTTAGTTTTGCAAATAAAAGTGGTCTATTCAAAAATGATAAAAAGCATATATTAAAAGGTGTATCTTTTGACATAATGAAAGGTGAATGTCTTGGAATTGTTGGAGAATCAGGAAGTGGAAAGAGTACACTTGGGCGTGCAATTTTAGGACTTGAAAAAACTGAAAGAGGAACAATAACTTTTAATGGAAGTCATAAAAGAAAAGATTGGCAGAGAGAGCTTGATGTGGTTTTTCAAGATTACACTACATCTGTAAATCCACGTTTTACTGTATTTGATACCATAAGTGAAGGCCTTAGAGAATTGAATCTGCCAAAAGAAGAATTAAGAAAAAAAATCGCTGAACTTTTAAATCAAGTTGGGCTTGATGAAGAACATATAGACAGATATCCACATGAACTAAGCGGGGGACAGCTTCAAAGAGTATGTATAGCAAGATCCATTGGAAGAAATCCAAAGTTTATATAATTAGATGAAGCTATTAGTTCACTTGATGTATCTGTTCAGGTACAGATCTTAGATCTTCTTATAGAACTTAAAGAAAAATATAAATTATCATATTTATTTATAACCCATGATTTAACAGCGATTACTTATATATGTGATAGCGTAATATTTTTTAAGGATGGAAAAATAGTAGAGAAAGTAGATGACATGAGAGAATTGAAAAATATTCAAAATGAATATTCAAAATCATTATTAGAAGCGGCTTTACATACTGATATAATTTCATAAATTAAATAAAATGTGCTTTAGTATATAAAGCACATTTTATTTTTATCATTTTATTATTTCATTTTAAATGATTTACAGTCTGTACATTCACACATAGTAGGATTACTTTCATGAGTTCCCACTTGAATTTCATTTAATGTACAATAATCCTTTGATTGTGCATGATGTGAACAGTTGTTTACAGAACATTTGATACATGAATTAATATCCATAAAAAATCACTCCTTTTTGTTGTTACAATGATAGTATTACACGTAATGATAAAATTATTCAAAAAAGTTAAACGATGACAATGATTATCAAAGTCATATAATATTATTATGTGACGAAATTATTATATTTATGTTAGAAAGGGATAATATATAGAATGAAAAATAACACAAAAACAATTGATATGACAAAAGGCAGCATAAGTAGAAATTTGCTTTTATTTTCAATCCCACTTCTTATATCTAGTATTATTCAACAGATGTATAATACTGTAGATTTACTCTTTGTGGGAAATACTCTTGGGACAAATTCAGCAGCTGCTGTTGGAGCAGGTTCTATGCTTATTACATGCCTTATAGGGCTTTTTTCAGGTCTTGCAGTTGGAACCAATGTAGTTCTTGCAAAAATATTTGGATATGGAGATAAAGAAAAGTTTTCGAGAGGATTACATACAGCAATATTAATAGCATTAATTGGAGGGATTTTTTTAACATTAATAGGACTTATAGGAGCACCTTATTTTTTGAATTTTATAAATACACCAAATAATATAATGAATGAAGCTGTGTCGTATATAAGAATTTATTTTATTAGCATAACCTCAATGCTTATATATAATATGTGTTCTGGAATTATCAGAGCAGGAGGAAATTCAAAATTACCTATGATAGCACAATTTATAGGTGGAATAGTAAATATAGCTTCAAACATAATATTTATTAACATATTAAATTATGGTATAAAAGGAGCTGCTTTTGCTACTTTATTTTCACAAACTACGTCAGCTTTATATGTATTATTTTACTTAGCAAAAGAAGATGATGCTTTTAGTTTTAAATT
The DNA here is from genome assembly GCF_006742065.1 of Clostridium butyricum. NCBI lineage: Bacteria > Bacillati > Bacillota > Clostridia > Eubacteriales > Clostridiaceae > Clostridium > Clostridium butyricum. The sequence continues at coordinate 609,439 of NZ_AP019717.1, forward strand.
ATATAGACTTAAAATTGATAAGGATATATTTAAAGAAATAACTAAAATAGGTATTCCAGCAGGAATTCAATCCTTTGTTATATCTATTTCAAATGTAATTGTGCAATCTTACATTAATTCTTTAGATGTTAACTCAATAGCAGCTTTTACAATCTATATGAAAATTGAGCTTATTTTGTATTATCCTATAGTAGCAATTGGTCAGGCAATTATGACTTTTACAGGACAAAATATTGGAGCAGGAAATATAAAAAGAATGAAAAAGGGAGCAAATATAAGCATAATTTGGGGTATTTGTCTAGTAATATTAGTAAGTGTATTTATGATTGTAACTGGAGAGTTCTGGTTTAGATTATTTAATAAAGATTTAAATGTAATAGAAGTAGGATTAAACATTATTTGTATTATATTTCCGTTTTATTTCGTTTATGTAATAATGGAAGTGCTAAGTTCTGTAATAAGAGGTTCTGGAAAATCAATTCCACCAATGATAATAATTTTAAGTAATGTATGTATACTAAGAGTGTTGATTCTTTATTTCAGCGGATCATATATTAGTAATGTAGAAAGAATAGCAGTTATATATCCGATTACATGGATTACAACTTCCATATCTATTACAATTTATTATATAATTCATTTTAAATCTATATTAAAAAGAATATAGATTTAAAATATTTAAAATAATGTTTGCAATATGTTTAATATAGTGTTATTATAAATAAGAAGTAAAAAGAAAAAAAGAAAAAGATTTTTATAGATTTATACATTTCTCCTTAATAGAGAATTATATTAGTCAATATTGGTCTTTAATGAAGGAGAGTTTTCAATGGAAGATAAGACAATTGTATGTAAAGATTGTGGAAAAGATTTCGTTTTCACAGTAGGTGAACAAGAATTCTACAAGGAAAAAGGTTTTGATAATGAACCAGTAAGATGTCCTGATTGTAGAAGAGCTAGAAAGCAACAAAACAATAGAAGATAATTTTATTAGTTTAAGGAGTCATTACAGATTTGTAATGGCTCTTTGTTTTTATAAAAAATAATACAAGTATAAAACATGATGTGAAAAGTAACAGAAAAAGTGATAATTCATAGAATAATTAACCCTTCTCCTAAACTCTTCAGAAATATTGATAGTAAATTTTGGACATGTTACTATGAGTTTACAAAAACATTGAAGAGAGGATGAAGAAATTATGATGCAGAAAATTCAAAAATTTGGAGGAGCAATGTTCACACCAGTTTTACTATTTGCTTTTGCTGGTATTACAATAGGTGTAGGAACATTATTTACAACAGAAGCTATTATGGGAAGTTTAGCGTCTCCAGAGAATATGTGGTTTAAATGTTGGAATGTAGTATTACAAGGTGGATGGACAGTCTTTAATCAGTTACCATTATTATTTGTAGTTGGTTTACCTATAGGTATGGCTAAGAAACAAAATGCAAGGTGCTGTATGGAAGCGCTTGTGTTGTATCTTACATTTCATTATTTTTTAAACACTATTCTTTCACAATGGGGAGGTACTTTCGGAGTTGATTTTTCAGCAGAAATAGGTGGCACAAGTGGACTTACAATGATAGCTAACATAAAAACTTTAGATATGGGAATGATTGGCGCATTAGTTATTTCAGGAATTGTAATATATCTTCATAATAGATTTTTTGATACAGAATTACCAGATTGGCTTGGAACTTTTAGTGGATCAACATTTGTATTCATGGTTGGCTTTTTTGTAATGATTCCAGTAGCATTTCTTGCAGCGTTAATATGGCCTAAAATTCAAGTGGCAATGTTGGTATTTCAAGGATTCGTTAAGAGTTCGGGAGCAGTTGGTGTAGGAGTATTTGTATTCTTAGAACGTATTTTAATTCCTTTTGGATTACATCATATATTATATTCGCCATTTTTCTATGATAATGTAGTTGTACCAGGAGGTATTTACTCTTATTGGGCAACAAAACTTCCAGAAATAGCAGCCTCTACAGCTTCTTTGAAAACGTTATTACCAGAAGCTGCATTCACATCTACAGGATATTCAAAAATATTTGGATGCCCAGGTATAGCTTTAGCTTTTTATGCAACAGCAAAACCAGAAAAGAAAAAGCAAGTGTTAGGATTGCTCATACCTATTACATTAACAGCAATTTTCTGTGGAGTTACTGAACCGATAGAATTTACATTTTTATTTGTTTCACCAATATTATTTGTAGTACATGCAGTTCTAGCAGCAATTATTTCAACTACAATGTATCTTGCTGGAATAGTTGGAGTTTTTGCAGGTGGTGTTATAGAGATGGCATCTTTAAATTGGATTCCTCTTATGGGAAATCATTGGCAACAATATCTTCTTCAATTTGCAATTGGTTTGTGTTTTACAGGTGTATGGTTTATAGTTTTTAGAACACTAATATTAAAATTTGATTTTAAAACTCCAGGAAGAGAAGAGGATACAGAAGAAATAAAATTTCGTTCAAAAGCAGAATACAGAGAAAGAAATAATAGTGGAAATATAGATAAGAAAACTGAATTTGTAATGGATATATTAGAGGGATTAGGTGGAAAGGATAATATTGTAGATGTAACAAACTGTGCAACACGTTTGAGAGTAAATGTTAAGAATGAAACATTATGCAAAAATGATGCATATTTTAAATCTATAGGAGCTCATGGATGTTCAGCAAATGGAAAATCATATCAAGTAATTATAGGATTAAAAGTAGCATCTGTTAGAGACGATTTTGAAAAGCTTCTTGATAGTATAACAGTATAATTAATATGGCGAATTTAAGGAAGTGAATATATATGGTTAGTACAATTAAAACAAAGTCATTAGATAAATATTATAATATTTCAAAAGTATTGCTTACTTTGAGTCCTTTTGTATGTCTACTATATCTTTCTACAGGAGCAGCTAAAATGGGTGCTTCAATACAGCAGGTTATTGAAGCTGATCCGAAGTTTTTGATAATGTTTTTAGCGTCAATGGTAAATCCATTTATTGCATATCTATTGATTTATATGCATAAGAGAATAAATGATGGAGATATATCATATGCAGTAGTTAATTTAGTAGTACTTATAGTTGCAGAGTTTATATTTCAAAATGCCTTATACATGTTTTTGTTAGGATTTATTTTATACAAGACTATAAAAACTTATAATATTTCAATTAAATCAAGTTTTAAAGATAAAATAAAAGACAAATTTTTAATGGTAATATCAGGTGGCATAGTTGTTATAATATTTGCTTCAATATGTTTATTTGCAACTATCAGAGTTGAAATGTTTTAGTTGACTTTCAACATATTAATGAATATACAAATTAAAATAATATAAATAATTAGAAATAGTCCCATAGAAATTCAAATTTTTATGGGGCTATTTTGTGGTAGAATAGTAAAAGTGAGAAAATAACTAAATTAAAGTTGATTTTATATACACAAATGAAAATCACAGTAAAGGAAATGATAAAAAAATGAAAATAGCAGTTACAACTACAAGACAATGTGACGTGAGTTTAATGAATAAAGCTCAAAGTGTGTCAGAAGAGTTAGATATACCATATATAAAAAGAGAAAATATAGGAATTAATCAAATATTAGAAAATAGAAATATAGAATATTTATTGGTAGTCGAAAAAGATAAAATAACGCTCAAAGGAAAAGACAGTGTATTGTTTTGGCATCCTAACATGTCAGAACTTAAGATTAAATCAATAAATAAAGGCAATAAGGAAGCCTTGATTGAATCAACTCAATTAAAAGATGGTGATAGTGTTTTAGATTGTACTTTAGGACTTGCAGGAGATTCACTTGTTTTTTCATTTGTTGTAGGTGAAAATGGAAAAGTAGTAGGGACCGAAGTTAATAAGTTTATAGCATATCTTTGCAAAAACGGATTGAGCTCTTATAAAAATAATAAGGGTGAAACTCCCCAATATATGAAAAATATAAAGGTTATTAATGTGTCATATGAAGAATATTTAACAACACAAAGTAATGATAGTTTCGATGTTGTGTACTTTGATCCTATGTTTAAAAAACCTAATAAAAAATCATCATCAATTAATGCATTAAGAAATTTTGCAAACCATAATAGTATAACTAAGAATACTTTACTTGAAGCATTAAGAGTCTGTAAAAAAAGAGTTGTTATAAAGGAAAGACAAGGTGAAAATGATTTTGAAACTTTGGGTATAAAAACATATTATGGAAGTGAAAAAAGTGGTTCAATTATTTATGGTGTTATTGAAAAAAAGGATATGAATCAATTTGAAAATCAAGTTAATGCTAAGGGATAAAGGCAAAGTCTATGACTTTGTCTTTTTATATATTACTTTACTTATAAAGAATAGACTATATTTGTAATTAAATTATTAAAATAGTTACAGACATTGTAATTTACACATGACGAAGGTAAAAGATTTACTGAGAGAATTCAACTAACCAAATACAAATTTGGAGTTTCACTTGCTTTAAGGTATATATATTTATAAGTGTAACATATAAATATTAAAAAACATGTAAAAAATATATAAAACAATAAGAAATTGACAAAAAATACTTAATAATATAAGCTTAATAAGTATTGTAAAAATTAAGGGGGAAAAATAATGAACAAACTTAAAAAAATTGCAACATTATTATTAACTACTTTTATGTTGTCAATTGCTATGGTAGGATGTGGTGAAAAAATTGAATCACCAGAATTAGTAACTGAATCATACTACGATTTAATTGTATATGGAGATACAAGTAAATTAGAATCAATGGGATTAGGTAGTGATGATGTAGATACTTTAAAGGAAGAAATACAAACACAATTAAAGACACAAACAAAAAATAATTTTACGGCATCAGGATTAAAAATAACTGATGAACAATTAGAAAACGTAATAAATGCACAAAATGAAGCTATGAAAAAAATAAGCTGTACTGTTGAACCAGTTTCAAGTGATAAACAAACAGCAGTTGTTACTCTAAAAACAAATTATCTTAATATAACAGAAGCAGATGAAAAAGCAGCTAATGAGGCTGTAAAAGAAGCTCAAAGTATGGGAATTACAAGTCAAAAAGAATTATTAGAAAAAGCAACTGAACTTTACATAAATAAGTTAATAGATGCATGTAAAAATATTGAACCATCATCTGAAACAGTAGAGAAAAACATGACATTAAAACTTCAATCATTTGATGTTAATGGTAAAGCTAAAAAGATGTGGGCGCCTGAAAATCCAGTTACATTTGGAAATGATATTGGAACTATGGTAACACACTAAAAAATGGACTAGTTATGTATATATAATGCATACTAGTCTTTTTTAGTTTTAATATTTCTAGACAAGTAAATAATAAAGAAGTAATATTTTATAAAGTAGCATAATTTAATATGATTTAGTTAACATTTAAATTAAACAAGTTGACATGCTGGGAGGAATATGAAATATGAACTTAAAGATAAAAATTATTTATAAAAATAATTATGAAGAAATAATATCTTTAAAAGTGGCTGAGGTAAAGAAAAATGAAAAGTAAAAGCATATTTGAAGAGAAATCAATAAATCAGTTAATAGTACTATTTTCATTTCCAACAATATGTTCTTTAGTTCTTGAATCATTATCATCAATGATAGATACAGTTTTTGCAGGGCATTTAGGCAATATAAGTACTATAGCTTTGTCAGCTATGGGAATCATAAATCCCATACTACTTTTATTGATAGCAGCTCAATTAATATTTGGTGTATCAACAAGTTTATTAATATCAAAAAGACTAGGAGAAAATAGTCAGGAAAAAATAAATAATACTTTTAAAGTTGGATTCTATTCTTGTTGCATATCAAGTGTATCAATTTCATTATTAATATTTCTGTTTGAGAACCAAATTTTGAGTGTACTTGGAGCAAGCGGAGAAGTTATCATATTAGCTAAGGAATATCTAAATATAGCTTTAATTTTTAATGTTTTTAGTTCAACAGGTTATATGTTAGTCAATAATATAAGAGCCTTTGGATATCCGAAAATAGAAATAATCGTTGGAGTTATATCTACAATTATAAATATAGTATTTAATGTTATTTTTACATTTATATTAAATATGGGGATTAAAGGAATTGCTCTATCAACATTAATAAGTGAAGTTTTCTATTTTGGATTTTCAATTATTTTTTTAATAAGAAAAGGACTATGGATAAAGAAAAGCAGCTTTGATTTTAAAGAGTCAAAGGAAATATTGATATCATTAGTTAAGATTGGATTTGTACAGTTTCTAATGCAGTCTTTAAATAGTGTTAGTGGATTTATTATAAATAAAGTATTGATAAAATATGGAAGTGTTTCATATGTAGGAGCATGGTCAATATGTAGTAATATCAACATGGTAATATTGCTTCCTTTAATAGGATTAACTCAGGGGGTTCAGTCTGTTATATCTTATTTTCATGGTAGCAAGGATAAAAATAGAGAAGACATGGTAAAAAGTAAGATTGTAAGGTATAGTCTTATATATTCAATATGTGTAACAGTTTTAGTTTATATATTTTCACGTGAGATTTTAAATGTATTTACTGAGGACATTAATTTAATAATGCTATCTATTCCAATAATAAAAATTGTAGTAATAACTTTTCCACTAGTTGGTCTTATCTATACATTGATTACATTCATGCAAGTATTAGGGCAGGAAAGTAGTGCAAGCAAATTGGAATTGATGCGGCAGGTTGTATTTACTATACCCTTAGTTATTATAATTCCAATACTATTTTCCAATTACAATATACTGAATGTTGAACCACAGTTAGCTGTATTTTTTTCAATGCCAATATCAACAATTTTAATAATAATAATATACTTCAAAAAAATAAAAACTATTTTGAAGTGTATTTTATAAAGTTATAATTAGTATATTAATATATACAAATGTGTTTAATATTATTATTGGTAATTTTGCCGCATAGAATTAATTCTATGCGGCTTTTTAGATGAAATAAGAGAAAAAAATTAATCAACTTGTAAATAAGATTGAAAAGGATTATCTATTTTATGAAAAACCCAATGACGCAGTTAATTTTTATTTATATATGTGTTATAAAAATATAAAAACTCTTTTTTATATTTATAGTAAATATAATTCATGATAATGATAAATAATATATAAGGGGATAAGAATGTTTTAAAAACAAAGGAAGGAGATAATATATGAAAAACAAATTATCAAAAGAAGTCTATGGTGGTATTGATGGTAAAAATTATGTTCCATATGTAACTGATAAAAGCAAAAAAGGAATGAATTTTTTAGTATTAATAATAGGCATAATATTAGCAGCTGTTTTTGCGGCATCTACAGCTTATTCAGGAATGAAATCGGGATTAACTGTTGCAGCAGGAATACCTGGAGCAATAATAGGATCTATGTTTATTGGAGTATTTGCAAAAAGTACAGGGATACTTGGAAAAAATATAACACAAGGTATGTCTAGTGGTGGTGAATCAATAGCAAGTGGAATGATTTTTGTGCTACCTGCAATTATATTAATTGGAAGTGATATTACATTTTTAGAAGGTATAAGTGTTGGTGTTGGAGGAACATTATTTGGAATAGGAGTATTATCACTTGTATATAATTACTTAATTATTGAAGAACATGGAAAACTTATGTATCCAGAGTCAATGGCAATATCTGAAACATTAGTTGCTTCAGAGGGAGGCGGAGATGCCATAAAATATATGGGTATTGGCTTTGTAATAAGCGGTATTATAAATGTTTTAACTGGATCATTCTTAAATATAATTAATAATGTAGTTACATATATAGGAAGTAGATTTTATAAGTGGAAATTTTCCATTGAAGTAAATCCTCTTTTATTAGGAATAGGATTTATAGTCGGTTTAGATGTATCATTAACCATGTTTGCGGGTTCAATATTAGCAAACTTTGGTGTTGCACCATTAATAGGGTATTTTACTGATATGGCAGATCGTAATATACATACATGGAATGATGTTACGGTGCTTCTTCACTCAATGGAGGTAAATTCAATATCGGGAAGTTACGTTAAATATATTGGTGCAGGAATGATGCTTTGTGGTGGTATAATAGGTGCTATTAAACTTATTCCAACAATAATACTTTCAATAAAGGAAACATTGAAAGCTAGATCAGGAAATAATGAGAATGGTGAAAAGAGCTTTGGAGATACAGCAATTTTACTAGGAGGTGTTGTAATAGCGTTTGTAGCAGCATTCTTAATTTCACAAAGTATTATGATGGCTGTTATATCAGCAATAGTTTCATTGATATTATCATTGTTATTTGTAATAGTAGCAGGACGTTTGACAGGTACAATAGGAACTTCTAATCTTCCTGTATCAGGTATGACAATAGCTTCATTAGTTATACTTACATTAGTATTTGTTATAATGGGGTGGACTGGTATAGCTGATAATAAATCATTACTTCTATTTGCTACATTTATGGTTGTTTCAATATCAGTTGCAGGAGGATATAGTCAATCACAAAAGGTAACTTACATAATAGGGGGAAGTAAAAAAGAAATGCAAAATTGTTTTGCTATAGCAAGTATAGTAGGGGTAATAGTTGTTACAGGAACAATAATGGTACTTAAAGATCAGTTAGCAGTTACTGGTGCAGATGCACAATTTGCATTACCACAGGCGAATTTAATGTCTACATTAACATCAGGTATAATGTCTGGAAACTTACCATGGCCAATGATTATAGCAGGAGTTGTTATAGCACTATTTTTATTTTTATTAAATCTTCCGATAATGACTATAGCTATAGGATTTTATTTACCAATATCAACAACAAGCATAATTTTAGTGGGTGCTTTAATACGTGTGTTTATAGAAAAAACAAGTAGAAATAATAAGGATAAAGAGGTAAAGGTTGCAAATGGAATAAGTTTATCTTCTGGTCTTGTTGCAGGTGGTTCTATAATAGGTCTTTTAGGAATAATACTCCAAGTTACGGGAATAATAGCTCCTAGAACTCCAGCAGGATTTGCATCTAGCAATGGTATGGCTATAATACTATTGATACTATTAATTATAGCATTTACGATACCAGTCCTTACATCAAGGGTGAAAAATAATGGAAAGTAATAATGAAATGATTTTAAATATTAAATTTAAAATTTGTGATAATATAAATTACATAGTTAGCAAAGATAGAGTAGTTACAGTGTATGAAAAACAGGATCATAAAATACAGAAGATATTTAGAAAATTAAGATTTAACATTCCTATGTATAAGGAGATTACATTGGATGAATATAGTAGTGAAGTATTCCTTCAGATCGATGGATGTAAAACTGTTAAAGAAATTGGTCAATTTTTAGAAAAAAAATATGGTGAAAATGTATATCCACTTTATGAAAGATTATTAGTATTTTTAAACTATATAAATGTAGAATGTAGATATATTGAAAAGTTGAAATATTAATAAATATAGAGGAATAAACCTGTATCAGAAATTAGTTCTTATGATTCCTGATGCAGGTTTAATTTCTATTACGTAAATATTTTTATATAAATCCATGTATAAGGTAACGATATTGTTAAATAGAAAGACTGAATAAAAAATTGAAGTATACACTAAATGATAGATATTTTACAGGTAAACATAAATAAAAATAACAAAGAATCTTGCTTTAAATTGATTTATGGTATACTGTAATAAATAGTGAAATTAAAATAAGCATAGAGACAAACTAAACTGATTTACTTAATACAAATATTTTTTATTTAAAGTGTTAGGGATAAATTTAATAATGATTATTATAAGAATAGATAAGGAAGATAAAGACATGACAATGGAATTGGAAAAGTATTATAATAAATTTTGTGAAGATAAAAGGCTAACGAGAAGACATGGCCAAGTTGAATATATAACTTCAATGAAGTATATTCATGAGTATTTAAAAGATAATAAAGATGCAAAAATACTAGATGTTGGTGCTGGTACGGGGAGATACTCTGTGGAATTAGCAAATGAAGGGTATGATGTCACTGCAATTGAACTTGTAAAGCACAATCTTGGAGTTTTAAAGTCAAAGGGAAGTACAGTTAAAGCAATGCAAGGAACAGCATTAGATCTATCAAGATTTTCAGATAATACTTTTGATATGACTTTAGTTTTTGGTCCAATGTATCATTTGTATAAAGTTGAAGACAAAGTAAAAGCACTTAAAGAAGCAAAAAGAGTAACAAAAGTTGGAGGTATTATTCTTGTTGCATATTGCATGAATGAATATAGTGTAATAACATATGGATTTAAAGAAAACAATATAAAGGAGTCTGTAAAAAACGGAAAGTTAAGCAAAGATTTTCATGTTATTTCAGAACCAGAGGATTTATATGATTACGTAAGGATTGAAGATATTAATAAGATAAATGATGAAGCAGGCATTTCAAGAATAAAGATAGTTTCAGCAGATGGACCAGCTAATTATATGAGACCTATTTTAAATTCTATGGATGAAGACACATTTAAACTTTTCATGGATTACCATTTCTCAACATGTGAGAGATCAGATTTATTAGGTGCAAGTGCACATACATTAGATATTTTAAGAAAATAATAAAGTATCAAAACTGATTTTAATAAAACCTATAAATATGACAAATTAAAAAACTTATAGTATTTATAAGCGGTGGGAAAGTTTAACAAAAAATATAAGTCAAGCTGTAGTTTTAACTTTGTAAAAGTTTAGACTGCAGCTTTATTATATAAAAAATTAAAAATAAATTTCTTAGGTTATGCGATTAACCTTTGAATTTATCAATGGAATATGATAATCTAATTACTGAGGGATACAAATTATGGAAGTGTAGCCATAAAGCAATTAAAATATAAATGAAATGGAGATGTAATAGGTGTATGAAAATGAGAATAGAAGAGTAACCATAAAGGATATAGCAGATGAACTAGGTGTGAGTACATCAACCGTTTCAAATGTAATAAATGGCAAGACTAAAAAAATATCGGATAAAACAATTGAAAGAGTACAAAAAGCATTAGACGAAAAACAATATATACCTAATATGGCGGGAATACTTCTTGCGCAAAATAGTTCTAAAATTATATGTGTTATCATTTCGAATCATGAAAAATATGAAGGTAATATTTTGCAAGATCCTTTTATTTCAGCACTTATGGATAGTTTTGCAGTTGAAATAGAGAAAAATAATTATTTTATGATGGTTAAGATTACAGATAATATTAATGAGATTATAAAATATTCATCTATGTGGAATATGGCAGGATTATTTTTAATAGGATTTTGTGAACAAGATTATAATAGTCTAAGAAAACGAATTCATATTCCTTTTGTTGTAATGGATGGATTTTTTGAACCAAAAGAAAAGTGTGGAAATATAAGCATTGATGATTTTCAAGGTGGATATTTAATGGGTGAATATCTTATAAAACAAGGACATAGAAAGATAATGTATTTATCTGATAATGATATGTGCATGGATCACAACAGATATTTAGGACTAGCCAAAGCTTTTAAAGACAATAAACTTGATAGAAAAAACTTAAAACTTGAGATTATACCAACTTATAGAGAGGAAAGACAACTTTATTACGATAAATTGAAAAATGAAATACACAATTATACTGCTATTTTTTGTGCATCAGATGCATATGCAATTGAAGTTATAAATTATCTTAAGGATTACGGTTATAATATTCCAGAAGATATTTCAATAGCAGGCTTTGATGATATCTCATCAGGAAAAATAATAAGACCTGCTCTTACAACCATTAGGCAGGATATAAAAATGAGAGCATCAAAAGCAATCCTTCTTCTTAAGGAGCTTATAGATGGAAATGTGAAAGAAAATAATTTGATATTACCTGTTGAATTAATAGAAAGAGACAGTGTTGCATATTTATCAGAAAGTAGGTAGTAGAGTATGTTTAATAAAGATAAGTTTTACAAAGATATATTAAGCATAGCAGTTCCAATTACTGTTCAAAGTTTTTTTCAATCATCTGTAAGTGTAATAGATCAGATTATGGTTGGACAGCTTGGAAGCGTAAGCATTGCAGGAGCTGGACTTGGAGGTAAGTTTTCATCGTTATTTTCAGTTACTATTTCAGCAATTGCAACTGGAGCTGGAATACTTATTTCTCAATATTATGGAAGTAAAAATAAGAAAGGAATAAATGATAGTTTTATATGCAATATGTATTTTTCCTTAATTATAAGTGTATTTTTTACAGTGATTTCTTTTGTATTTCCTATAAAATTAATGTCAATATATTCTACTGATTTAGATACAATTAATGCTTCAGCATCTTATTTAAAAATAGTATCAATAGGATTTATCCCAATGACATTAACTCTTATAATATCAACATTTTTAAGGTGTATAGGATATGCCAAATATCCTATGTGTGCAAGCATTATTTCAGTTTTTATAAATACGGGTTTAAACTACTTGTTGATTTTTGGAAAATCAATATTCCCAGCTATGGGATTAGAAGGTGCTGCTTGGGCTACAAACATAGCAAGAATATTTGAATTTATTTTAATATTTATATTTTTATTAGTAATAAAAAGAAAGAAAAAATTATATATTTCTTTTAATCTTAAGATGGATTTTAATTTTATAAGAAAAGTTATTTTAATTTTGTATCCAATGTTAATATGTGAATTTTTATGGAGTTTAGGCGAGAATGGATATGCCATGATTTATGGAAGGATTGGAACAGAGGCATGTGCAGCTATGACTTTAACAGGTCCAATACAATCCTTACTTATCGGAATTTTTTCTGGAATTGCATCTGCATCTGGAATTATTTCAGGAAAGGCACTTGGAGATAGACAATTTGAAGACGCATATATTATGTCAAAAAAAATATTTAAAATTGGAGTTGTAGGATCAATTATTATAGGAATTTTTCTTTCAGCAATTGCTTCTTTGTACGTTAAAATGTTCCAAGTAAATTATGATATAAAACATAATACAATATATATACTTTATGGATTTTCCTTAATACTTTTTGCAAAGGTATCTAACATGATATTAGGAGGCGGAATTTTAAGAAGTGGTGGAAATACAAAACTAGTAATGTTTATAGATATTATAGGTACATGGATGTTTGGAATTCCAATAGGATTTATAGCAGCATTTATATTTAGAATGCCTATATATCAAGTATATTTCTTGTTGTCTCTAGAAGAAATTATTAGGCTTTTTATATCTTTAATTGTATTTAAAAAAAGATTGTGGATAAGAAATATAACATAAAATTATAAGAACATTATTTATATATTATTTAGAGTTTTAATATAGAGAATTAAAAAAGGAGAGAGTATTTATGAAGAATAATGAGAAAGAAAGAAAAATTATTTTAAAAGAAGATTTAATACAAGGTTTTAAAAAATTAGGAGTTAAAGAAGGACAATCTATAATGGTTCATACATCATTAAAAAGTATGGGATTTGTTTGTGGAGGAGCACAGATTGTTATAGAAGCATTACTTGAATCTGTAAAAGATAAAGGAACTATAATGATGCCAACACAAAGTTGGAAAAACTTAGATCCGCAAACAGGTGTACATTGGGAAGAACCTAAAGAATGGTGGCAGCTAATAAGAGATAACTGGCCTGCATATAATAAGGACATCACTCCTACAAATACTATGGGACAAGTTGCTGAAATGTTTAGAAAATGGCCAGGAGCAAAAAGAAGTAGTCATCCTGCACGATCAGTAGCTGCATTAGGAAGGTATTCAGAGTATTTAACAGAAAACCATGATCTAAGTAATATTTTTGGAAAAGATTCACCTATAGATAAACTTTATAAATTAGATGGATATGTATTGCTTATAGGTGTTGGGTATGATAAAAACACGTCAATTCATTTAGCTGATGCAATAGCTGAGTATCCAGGAAAACATAATGTTAATGAAAGCAGTGCAGTTATGATTAACGGGAAAAGAGAATGGATTACTTATGAGACGCTTGCAGTAGATGGTGAAGATTTTGAAGATATAGGAAGAGATTTCGAAAAAGCATACCAAGTTAATAAAATTAAGATTGGTAATGGAGAAATACGATTCATGAAACAGAGAGATATAGTTGATTATGCAGTTAAATGGATTGAAAAATATAGAAAATAAAATAATGTTTTTTAGATAAGTAATAAATTATTATGAAAAAAATTAATTTATAAATTAAATTCAATTACTAAACTACTATGTAAAATTACAATTAATAAATATAACCTTAAGGCTTTAAGAGGCTCTTAAGGTTTTTTTTTGAATGTTTTTAAGTTTAATGTATAGTTTTAGCAATCTATGTATAAAATATATAAAAATAAACATGAAAACTTATTGAAAAACTGTAAAAAAAGTGATACATTGGTATAGTGGTATTACCACTGTACCAATATATCACTTTTTTTATATGACTTTAATGTATTGTGCACTATAAAAATTAAAGTAAATTCTCATAATTTATCAATTGATAAAAAAGTTTTAAAAGACTTTTTATATAAAATAAATGTACAATCTGTTTATCAGGTGTAATATGTGGGGGTGAAGTCAATGAAATATTTACAGCAATTAATGATTATTTTAGCAGCATATCTTTTAGGAGTAGTATTACAAGTTGCACTCAATTTACCTATCCCAGGAACAGTACTTGGATTAATTATACTTTTCTTAGGATTATACAGTGGAATTATAAAAGTAGAAATGATTGAAGATATGTGTGAGATATTAATATCCCATATGTCTTTTTTATTTATTCCAGCAGGTGTTGGACTTATTACAAGCTTTGGACTATTAAGTGGAAAAATTGTGGCTTTTTCGCTTGTGATAATAATTTCAACAATTATTGTTTGGGTAGTTACAGCATATGTTGTGAAATTTTTAAGAAAGGTGTGTTCAAAGTGAAAGAGATAATAAGTTCTCCTGTATTTGGAGTTTTAATATCCATAGCAGCTTATTTAATAGGATGTTTAGTTAAAGAAAAATTGAAATATTCATTTTTTAATCCATTACTAATTGCAATAATTATTTTAATTATTGTAATGTCAAATTTGCATATTGAATATAGTGATTATAGTAAGGGTGGAGAAATAATTTCATTCTTTTTAGCACCAGCTACTGTAGCCTTAGCGTTACCACTATATAAAAAGTTTTCTTTATTTAAGAAAAATGCGATTCCTATACTGGTAGGAATTATATGTGGTTCTGTATCTGGAATAGTAACTGTTATTTCACTTGCTAAATTGTTTCACTTATCAGATGATCTTACAATTTCGTTAATACCTAAATCTATTACTACGCCAATAGGAATGGCATTAGCAGAGCAGCTTGGTGGATTACCATCTATTACTGTTGTTGCAATTATAGTAACTGGAATTTTTGGTTCAATTATTGGTCCATTTTTAGATAAGATTTTTAAAATAAATGATAAGGTTGCAATGGGAATTGCAATGGGGAATGCATCCCATGCAGTTGGTACTGCAAGAGCAATGGAACTTGGAGAAACAGAAGGTGCAATGAGCAGTCTTACAATTGCAATAGCAGGAATTATTACTGTAATAATAGCACCGCCATTATGGAATTTTTTCAGTCACTTTATAAATTAAATTTTTAAGGAGGAATAGGTGTGGCTTATAATTCAAGAAAAAAAATAATGCCAATTGAAAAAATACTATACTCGATTGATAATTTGTTGATTGAAGGAAAAGAACAGAAATTAAAAGGAAAGCTTGCCAAAAAAATTAAGAATAGTATTTTTACAGAAGAGATACTATCTAAGCTTCATGAATGTGATTTTACAGGGTTAATAGATGAAGAAGACAATGTATTAAAATTATTTGAGAGTATATTCCCAATATTTATAAAAAAGGGCAATACTATTTTTAGACTATATAAACATAAAATTGAAGTTGATTTATCTGATGAAATGAGAGATAGGTATATTTATATGCTTTCTGATGGAAGACTAACATCTGGTTTATTTCAATGTTATGGTATAAGTCAGGATGAATATGTATATGGAATAAAAAAGATTATAGATGTTATACCTATAATAAAAGAAGAACTTATGACTACAATTTCTAATTTTAGGAATAATATAGAAAAGCAGAATGTGGAAATAAATAATATTAAAGAAAGAGAAGAATTAGCAGAAAAAAATTACAAAGAATTAAGCTCATATTTTTTAGAAAAGAATTCTAATAATCAGGAGAAGTTATAAATGCTTAATCCAGTTAAGAATATAAAGGTATACGAAGCAATAATAGAACAAATAAAAGATAGTGTTAAGAATGGGGAATTGAAAAGCGGTGATAAACTGCCTTCTGAAAGAGAACTTGCAGAAAAGCTTCAAGTAAGTCGAACCTCAGTAAGAGAAGCATTAAAAGCTTTGAGTATGCTTGGTTTAATAGATTCTAAACATGGTGATGGGAATTTTATAAAGAGCAATGTGGAAGACTGTTTGTTAGAACCATTATCAGTAGTATTTTTACTAATAGGAAATAGAAATGAGGAAATATTCCAATTGAGAAGGATAATTGAGCCTGAAGCAGCAGCAATTGCAGCAAATAATATAACAGAGTATGAGTTAAATGAGCTAAGATTAATTAATGAGAAAATAAAAGAATCATCTGATACAGAATCAGGAGCAGAATTAGATAGAAAGTTTCATTATAAGATTGTAAAAGCATCTGGAAATAATCTCCTTTCAACTATAATGTTTTCTGTATCTGTACTTGTAGAAAAATATATTGATAATTCTCATATTCATAATAGTAATAAAGATATAGTTTACAGTCAGCATGAAGATATTTATATAGCATTAAAAGAACATAATGCTGAAAAAGCTTTTAATTTAGTAAAAAAGCACCTTGAGCTCGGAAGTATTTAAAATCTTAATTTATAGACTAATAATTGTAGCAATATGAAAAATCAATTTTATGTAATAATCTTATTATAATAATAAATATGGAAAGAAGGCATATAATGATGTTAGGAGATAAAGTATTTTTTAAAACATTATTTAAAAATTTATTTTCAGAAACATTTGAACTTCAACTTTGGGATGGTAGCTCAGAAATTTATGGAGATGGAATTCCTAAATTTAAAATTATTTTTAATGAACCTATTCCTAAATCAGATATAATTAATGATCCATCAATAGCATTTGGTGAGGGATATATGACAAAGAAATTTGATATACATGGAAATATTGAAGAAGTTGTAGAAGCATTATATGATAACAAAGAAAGTTTTTTAGGCTCTACAAGCAAATTTTCTCATTTAATAAAGGTAGTTAAAAATAACTTAAAAAATAGCAAAGAAAATATTGAATTTCATTATGATATTGGGAATGATTTTTATAAATTATGGTTAGACGATACTATGACATATTCTTGTGGATATTTTAAATCTCAGGAAGATTCTCTAACAGAAGCACAAAAGAACAAAGTTAATCATATTTTAAAAAAGCTAAATTTACAAGATGGAGAAACCCTACTAGATATAGGTTGTGGCTGGGGCGAGCTTATAATCACAGCTGCAAAAATGTATAAAGTAAAAGCTACAGGGATAACTTTAAGTACTCAGCAGTTTGAAAAAGTTAAAGAAAGAATAGAAAGTGAAGGTCTTAATGATTTAGTAGATGTTAAGCTTATAGATTATAGAGAATTAAAAGATATTAAATTTGATAAAATAGTAAGTGTTGGTATGCTTGAACATGTTGGGAAAGAACATTTGTGTGAATATTTTTCAGCAGTAAATAAATTATTAAATAAAGAAGGTTTATCCTTACTACATTGTATAACAAATACTAGTGATGATGGTGTTAACAGCTGGATAAATAAATATATTTTTCCTGGAGGATATGTACCATCAATACAAGAATTGATTTCAAATATGTCCGACTTAGATTTTAATATAATAGATGTTGAAAATCTTAGATTACATTATGCAAAGACTTTAGAGTGTTGGTATGATAATTTTCAACAGGCACTTCCAGAAATAGAGAAAAATAAAGATGAGACATTTATAAGAATGTGGGAATTATATTTAAATTCTTGTGCGGCTTCTTTTAAGTCTGGAAATATTAATCTGCATCAGTTTTTATTTTCTAAGGGAGTAAATAACAATCTTCCATGGACTAGAGAATACATGTATAAATTATAATTAATTCTATTAAAGTTGAAGATGTATATCAACGATATCTTTAGATTTAAATTACGATTTGTGATCAGTATAAGAGATGTGCAAGTGCACAAATAAATATGTGCACTAACATGTTGAAAGAAAACAATGATAAAGTTTATAATATAAACAGTAAAGATTAGTGTTGAAAAGCAATGAAGCTTATTCTCAGAATAGGTTTCATTGCTTTTTGCTTTTTTATATCTATTATATAGAGAATATTTGTAGATATGAATAAATGTATATTATTAAAAACAGATCTTATTTACCTAAAGGGGGTATGAATAATGTATGAATGTAGTTTAGAAAGAATGAAGGACAAAATAAAAACTTTTTCAGCGTTCGGAGATGCTGGCCACGGTGGAATAACTAGATATTCTTTATCAAAAGAAGCCATTCAGGCAAGAAATGAATTTAAAAAAAGAATGGAGAACATTGGTGCAATAATTGAAATAGATGATTTAGCAAATATGTATGCAACACTTCCAGGTAGTGATAATCATTCAAAAAGAATTGTCATGGGATCACATGTTGATTCGGTTAAAAATGGAGGTAATTATGATGGTATTCTTGGAGTGATGTCTGCTATGGAGGTACTAGAAACAGTTGTAGAAGAAAAAATTCCTCATAAACATCCTCTTACAGCTATGATATGGACAAATGAAGAAGGTTCTCTATATCCTCCCGCAATGATGTGCTCTGGTATATTATGCTATGATTATCTTCCAGAAAGTATAAGAATTAACTTTAAAGAAAGTGATATGATGAATTCAAAAAGCATTCTGGATTCAACTAAGACATTTGGAGAGGCACTTAAAAATTCGGGATTTAAGGGTGAAAAGAGGTATAGGCTAAATCCTGAAAAGTACAAATATATGTTTGAAACTCACATTGAACAGGGACCAATTCTTGAAGATAATAGAAATCATATTGGAGTTGTCGATTGTGTTCTTGGAATGTTTAATTACAGGGTGAAATTTTATGGACAAGCAGCTCATGCAGGAACATTTCCAATGAATAAAAGGCAGGATGCTTTTTACGCAGCAGCACAGGCACTTTGTTATATTCATGATGAAATTGACAAACTTAAAGTATCAGAATTAGTATATACGACAGGAGAAGTTGTGTGTCACCCATGCGTACATACAGTAATTCCAGATTTCTTTGATTTTTCAATTGATGCAAGACATGAAGATCCAAATGTTCTTGAAAAAGTACTTTCAATAGTTCAAAGTTGTGCAGATAAACAATGGAGTGGATGCAGATGCGTTGTAGAAAAGGCTTGGAATAGAGATACTGTTTATTGGGATAAAGAATTAGTTGAATATGTAAAAAAATCAGCAGAAGAATTAGATATTAAACATCAGTATATACATTCTGGAGCAGGACATGATGCTCAGTTTGTATCGTATATGATTCCAACTACTATGATTTTTGTCCAATCTAAAGATGGATTATCACATTGTGAACCAGAATACTCTACACCAGAACATTGTACAGAAGGTGCAACTGTAATGCTTAATGCAATATTAAAAGCAGATTTTGAATAAAAGTTAAAAGAATAGATTGTTTGTATATTAAGAAAACTAAGAAATTTTTTTATCACATATATGATATGATTTTGCAATGACGCAGAACTATTTTAAGTTTTGAGTCATTTTTTTATTATGAAATTACTGATAAAGACTAAAATAATAATCAGTATAGTAGGAGGTATTATTATGGAAATGAAGAAAAGTAAAGAGAATTTAGGTGATATAGAAGAAAAAGAACATGAAACTTTTAATATAAAAGAGATTAAAACAGAAATAAAAATTGAGAATGTAAGTATGAGATATCCAAATAAAAATGGTGGAGAGCCAGTTACAGCACTTAAGGATATAAATTTAGATATAAAACAAGGAGAATTTATTTCACTATTAGGACCATCAGGATGTGGTAAAACTACATTATTAAGAATAATAGCTGATCTTCTACAGCCAACAGAAGGAAGGATAACAGTTCGAGGAGAAACTCCAAGAGATATAAGACTTAAAAAGAAATATGGAATAGTGTTCCAAAATCCGGTTTTATATGATTGGAGAACAGTAAGGCGCAATATATGTATGCCTATGGAACTTATGGGACTGAAGAAACAGGAACGTACACAAATGGTAACGAAAATGCTGGATTTGGTTGGACTTCAGGAATTTGGGAAGCGTTATCCTTATGAACTTAGTGGAGGTATGCAGCAGAGAGTAGGTATTGCAAGAGCACTTGCAATAGATCCTGAGATACTTCTTATGGATGAACCATTTTCTGCACTTGATGAATTTACTCGTGAAAAATTACATGTTGATCTTTTAGATATTTGGACACAAACAAAGAAGACGGTTGTATTTGTAACTCATAATATTTCAGAAGCAGTATTTTTATCTGATAAAGTAGTTGTGCTATCACCCCATCCAGGACGAGTTTCTGCTGTTATAAATATAGACATACCTAGACCTAGAAATATGGAATCAAAACAAAGTAGTGAATTTTATGATTATATTACAAAGATAAGAAACAGCTTTGAGGGGGTATAAGCATGAAAGAAAAAAGGGAAAAGTATTTTATAAATATAGTATGGACTATAGGAATATTTTTAGTGTGGGAATTTATAGCCTTTTTGCTAGATGGAGTTTTACATGATCCAATGGCAGAAGCGAAGTTGCCTTATCCTCATATGGTTATTGTATCATTATTTCAGAATTTCTCAGATCTAATGAGTGCAGCAGGTTTGACACTTTCAAGAGCTTTTTTAGGATTTCTTCTTGGAGGAATAATAGGATTTATTTTAGCAATTATTATGAGTTTATCAAAAATTGCTGAAAAAGTAGCTTTTCCATATCTAATAGTATCTCAAATGATACCTGTGTTGGGACTTGCACCTATAATTTTCACACTTGCCAAGGATATGGATTTATCAAGAATAATAATATCTGGATATATTACATTTTTCCCGGTTTCAGTAAACATGTTAAGTGGTCTTAAAAGTGTAGAAAGTGATAAGAAAGAATTAATGTATTCTTATGCAGCTAAGAAACCTAGTATATATTGTAAACTTATGATTCCATATTGTCTTCCATATTTATTTGCAGGACTTAAAATAGCTGCTCCAATGTCAATTACTGCTTCAATTCTTGTAGATATGCTTGGTTCAAGTGGAGGAATAGGTGTAAAACTTCTTTATTCACTATATTCAGGAACAAAAGATGTATTTTGGAGTTCAGTGATTACAAGTGCTATAATGGGTATTTTTAGCTATTTCATAATTGTAATATTGGAAAAGATATGTATTCCATGGAAAAAAGAAACTGTGTAGATGAAAGGAGATTATGTGATGTCAGAAAAGATAAGAAGTGTGTTATGGCCATTAGGATTTGGGATATTAATTATAGTTCTCTGGCAGGCTGGTTTTATACATCATGTATTAGGATTCAAACCATTTCAGTTGCCCATGCCTTCAGTGATAATGAAAACATTATCAAGCAATTTTGTTAAAGCATTATCTGATACGTACATGACTGTATCAGGTGCAGTAGTTGGATTAATTCTAGGATGTATTATAGGTTTTATTGTTGCAGTAATAGCAACATTATTTCCAAAGTGGGGATATACAGGACTTACAGTAATATCAGCTTTTAATGCAGTTCCAATAGTAGCTTTATCTCCTATAATGAATAGATGGTTTGAAAATGGTTTTGGGCAGAAAGTAGGTGTTGTAACAGTTGTTTGTATGGCAGCAATGGCAATAAATTCTTATAGAGGTCTTAATGACTTAAAACCATTTTCATTAGATCTTTTGGATTCATATGCAGCAGATGAAAAGACAAAGTTTTTAAAACTACGTTTACCCAATTGTATTCCCAGTATGCTTACTGCATTAAAGATCAACATAGCATCAGCTTTGATGGCAGCAATGATTAGTGAATATTTTGCATCATCAACATCAGGAATTGGATTTGGAATAAAAGATAATTTAAGAAAAGGAATGATGGCAATGGGATGGTCGTACATAATTATGGCGGCATTAGTTGGAATCATTTCATATTTGATTATTACATTAGTAGAACGAAGAGCCATTAAGTGGCATGCGTCACAACGATAAAGCTAGTATAAAAGTAAATTTGTAAAGTGATCTATAAAAATAATATTAAAAAATTAATTAATCAAATTATGACTTAGGGGAGGAATAAATATGAAAAAGAAATTATTATCAATAGTTTTAGCGGCAGGAATGATGGTTATGATGTTTGCAGGATGTGGAGGTAATTCAAATTCAGTCAAATCAGATAGTCAAGAATCTTCAACATCAGCTACAGATGAAAAGAAGGATGGAGATATAAAAAAAATTAAGCTCCAATTAAAATGGCTTCCTCAGTCTCAGTTTATGGGATATTATGTTGCAGCTGATAAAGGATATTATAAAGATGAAGGACTTGAAGTTGAAATTCTTCCAGGTGGAAGTGACATTATTCCAGAGCAAAATGTTTATAATGGTGTAGCAGATGTAGGTGTTACATGGGTATCAAGTTTAATGACTTACCAAGCTCAGGGGTATGAGCTTCAAGAAGTTGCACAAATGTTTCAAAAATCAGGCTTGCTGTTAGTTTCTAAAAAGGATACAGGAATTAATTCACCATCAGATTTGAAAGGAAAGAAAGTTGGTAACTGGTTTGGTGGGAATGAATATGAAGTACTAGCATTATTAGAGAAATATAAACTTAACAAGGATTCAGATCTTAAGTTGGTTCAGCAGGATTATACAATGGATCAAATACAAGAAGGTTCAATAGATGCAGCATCAGCTATGACATACAATGAATTTGGTCTATTACTTGAAAATGGTGTTAATAAAGATGATCTAAATATAATTGACATGAATGATGAAAATGTTGCAATGATGGAAGATTGTTTATTTGTTAATTCTGAATGGGCTTCTAAGAATAAGGATGCATTGGTACGTTTTATAAGAGCATCTATTAAAGGATGGCAGGATGCATGTAAAGATCCAGAAGCAGCTGGAAAGACTGTTTACAATGTAGACAAGTCTGTATCTTTAGAACATCAAATTTATATGGCTAAGGAAGTTGCAAAACTTGTAACACCAGAAGGCTTTGATTCTTCAAAAGTTGGAGAAATAAATATGGATGCAATTAAGCAGACTGGACAATTTTTGAAATTATATAATAAGGATTTAGCAGCGGATCCAGTTGTTAATGATAAAACATTTAATTCATCATATTGGCAAGAAGCAACAAAGTAAATTAGGAAGCATTAAGTATTATAAGAAATTAAATATATTTTCAGTGGATAGTATATGATGTTTAAGCTATTCACTGAAAAAATTAAGAATATTATAGGAGGAATTAAAATGAATTTAATTATAAAAAATGGAACAATTATAACACCTTCTGAAAGTTATAAAGCTGATATTCTTGTAAAAGCAGGAAAAATATCAGCTATAGGTACAGATTTCTCCGAAGAATGTGCAGAGATTGTTGATGCATCGGGAAAATTAGTTTTACCAGGGGCAATAGATGTGCATACTCATTTGGCTATGCCTTTTGGAGGAACAATTTCATCTGATGGTTATTTAGCTGGAACAAGAGCTGCTGCATGTGGAGGAGTTACAACAGTATTTGATTATCCAATGCAAAGAAAGGGACAAGGAATAATTGAAACTGTTGAAGCTAGAAAGGAAATGTGTGATCCAGAGGCATGTGTAGATTATGCATTTCATTGCTGTATTACAGATTTAAACAATGGAAATGTTTTAGACGAATTTCAAGCAGCAGTTGATTATGGTATAACAAGTTTTAAATGCTTTCTTGTTTATAAAAAAGAAGGAATGATGGTTGATGATGCTACTTTAGTAAGAGTGCTTTTAAAGGCAAAAGAAATTGGTGCAATTACTAATATTCATGCTGAAAATCCCGATTTAATTGATTTAAATATTGAAAGATTTTTGAGTGAAGGAAAAACATCTCCGTGGTACCATTATTTGAGCAGACCAGAATTTGTGGAAGCTGAAGCAGATAAAAGAGCTGTACATTGGGCAAAATCAGTAGAAGCGCCACTTTATTTAGTTCATATGGCAGATAAGGAAGGTTTAGAAGCAGCAATTGCAGCAAAGAGAGATGGACATGAAATTTATATAGAAACATGTCCACAATATTTGGAATTCACATGTGATGTATATAAAAGGGATGATGGAAGAAATTTTGTATGTTCTCCTCCAATGAAAGGAAAAGACAGTCAGAATGCATTATGGAAGGCTATCGAAGTTGGTGCAATTGATACGATTGCAACAGATCACTGTCCATTCCAAAGTTATGAAAAAGATTGGGGAAAGGATGATTTTACAAAGATTCCAAATGGATGTGCAGGTGTTGAAAATTTATATCCTTATATGTTATCAGCAGCAAATAATGGAAAGTTGACTTTTAACAGAGTGGTTGAATTATGTTCATACAATCCAGCAAAAATATTCGGATGTACTGATAAGGGTATGTTATCAGTAGGAAAAGATGCTGATATTGTAATATATGATCCTAATAAGGAATTTACTATTTCAGTAGAAAATATGCATTCAGATTATGATCATACAATTTGGGAAGGAAAGAAATTAAATGGGTATCCAGTAAAGACTTTTGTCAGAGGTACATTAGTATATGATAATGGAGAATTTGTTGGAAAACCAGGTTTCGGACAATTTGTAAAAAGAAAAGCACATAAATAGAAAATAATACAGCACATACTTAAAAATGTGCTGAATCAAAATATAAATTTTAAATAGCGTCATGGGAAATATGAAACTTTATTGACAGGAGGTACGAATATGAGTAGTATTTCATACAAAGATATTAATTTAAGAGAGTGTGTATCAGCATGTTTGCTTTGCAATGATGCTCCGTGTAAAAAAGCCTGTTTGAATGGAGTTGAAACAGATAAAATTATACGTTCACTTCACTTTGAAAATAAGGATGGAGCAGTTAATAAGCTTCCAGATATATCTTTTTGTAATGATTGCAAAATTAAATATTGTGAAAAAGCATGTTTAAAAGATAAAATAAGTGAACCGGTAAAAATTCAATATATAATGAAAAATCTTTATGATGAATCTAAAATAGAAGAAAAGCAAGTTGACTTATCAATAGATTTTTGTGGTGTACATTGTGAGAATCCATTTTTTCTTTCATCGTCAGTAGTTGGAAGTAATTATGAAATGGTAGCAAAAGCATTTGATATGGGATGGGCAGGAGTCGCATTTAAAACTATAGGATTTTTTGTGCCAGATGAGGTATCCCCAAGATTTGCATCACTTACAAAAGAAAATGTTCCATTTATAGGTTTTAAGAATATTGAACAAATATCAGACCATAGCTTGGAAGAAAATATAGGTTTTTTAAAGAAGCTTAAAGAAAATTATCCTAAGAAAATAATAGTAGCGTCAATTATGGGAGAAAATGAAGAAGAGTGGACTAAACTAGCAAAAATCATGACAAATGCAGGAGCAGATATTATAGAATGCAATTTTTCATGTCCACAAATGGTTGGAGAAGGTTTGGGGTCGGATGTTGGACAAAATCCTGATTTAGTATCAATGTACACACGTGCAACAAGAAAAGGTACTCATTTACCGATTCTTGCCAAAATGACACCTAATATCGGAGATATGACAATACCAGCAAAAGCAGCTATGAAATCTGGAGCAACAGGAGTAGCAGCAATAAACACAATAAAGAGCATTATGAATATCGATCTTGAGAACTTTGGTTCAGAGCCAGATATTGAAGGCAAAACAAGTATTGGTGGATATTCAGGTAAAGCAATAAAGCCAATAGCTTTGAGATTTATTAATGAAATGAAAAAGTGTAATGAGCTAAAAGATACACCTATAAGTGGAATGGGAGGTATTGAAACATGGAGGGATGCAGCTGAGTTTATGACACTTGGATGTGAAAATTTGCAGGTTACGACTTCAGTTATGCAATATGGATATAGAATAATAGAAGATTTAATAGAAGGTACTAAGCTATACTTAAGTTCAAATGGTTATACTAGTATAAGGGAAATAGTAGGTAAGGCTTTAAATAATATTGTAACTGCAGATAAACTTAAAAGAGATAGTATATGTTATCCAAGATTTAATATGGAAAAATGTGTAGGATGTGGAAGGTGCTATTTATCTTGCTATGATGGTGGACATCAAGCAATAACAGTAGATAGAAAAACAAATAAACCAGTTCTTATAGTAGACAAATGTGTAGGATGCCATTTATGTATAACAGTATGCCCAGTACAAGCGGTAAATCCAGGCAAGAGAGTCCATAAGAATAATAAAAAGACAGGATAAAAAAATATTAATAAATATAAAGTTAGAGATATGGCACTATGTTATATAAATCAGAGTTCCATATCTCTTTATTTGTGATTAATAAATATTATTAATTTATTTTTCATAATTCTAAAAGTTTTTCAGCAATATCAAGGGATGTCATAAAAATATCAACATATCCACTTTTTAAGGCAGCTTTTGTTGCCTCAACTTTTTCGTTGCCTATGGAAACTGCAATTGTTGTGGTATTCTCAAGTTCATTAAGGGAGATTCCAATAGAACGTGAGTTTAAGTCTGTATCTATAATTTTACCATATTTTGAAATATAAGACGTACAAACTGAGGCACAAGCATTGTGTTTTGTAAGTGAAGTTACATCATTTATTGAAAAAGCACCTCCAAGATAGGACGTTGATAATGTATTTATTTCACCAATACCAATTAGTGCTATATTGCAAGATCTTCCTCTATCAAGTATTTGGGAAATTGAGGGTTCTTTTTTCATAAGATTACAGGTTTCTTTGTTTTGAAATAATATAGGAGCATTTAAAAGGCAGTAATCTCCACCAGTTTTTCTCGCAAAGTTCTCAGCGATTACATTTGCATGCCAAGTATGACCTTTTGTTCCCATATTTCCAACTAAGGGTACAAACATTAATCCTTCTCTTGTAAGTTTATGTGCGAAATTAGAAATAGATGCTATGGTACGTCCGCTCATTACTCCTATTGTAGCGTTATCTGTAAAATATTTATCAAGTTGCAAAGCACAACACTCTCCAAGCTTTTCTATTCCTTCAGTGATATTTTTATATGGAAAATTAAATACAAAAACCTCTTTTAAAGAATACCTATTTATAAGTTTTTCTTCTAAGTCAAATTCATGGGAATAGGGATTATTAATTGTAAATTCTACAATATGATTTTTTTTTGCATAGTTGAGCATTCGGCATACTTGTGGCTTAGATATGCCTAACACAAGAGAAATATCTTTTTGGCTCATATTATCTTCATAAAATAACTTGCATATTTTAATCACTAGCCTATCATTATCATATATTGCCATTATAACTCTCCTTTTAAATTTAATTTTATATGTTACAAGTGAAATATATTTCAATAATAGAAATTTATTCTATTTATATATTATCATAATATTATAGAAATTAAAAAAGAAAGGAATGAAATAATATGCAGAATAAAAAATATGGAGAGTTCGGAGGACAATATGTTTCTGAATCTCTTATGAATACACTAAATGAGCTAGAAAAGGCTTATAATCAAGCAATAAATGATGAGAACTTTTGGAATGAATATAATTATTACATGAAAGAATATGTTGGAAGAGAAAATCCGCTTTATCTAGCAGCAAAATTAAGTAAAAAATATGGTCCTAAGATATATTTGAAAAGAGAAGATTTAAATCATACAGGTGCTCATAAAATAAATAATGTTATCGGACAGATTTTACTTGCTAAACGTATGGGCAAGAAAAAAGTAATTGCAGAAACAGGAGCTGGTCAGCATGGTGTTGCTACAGCAACTGGTGCAGCACTTTTTGATATGGAATGTAAGGTTTTTATGGGAACAGAAGATATTGAAAGACAAAAACTCAATGTTTTAAGAATGGAAATGCTTGGAGCAAAGGTTGTACCTGTAACATCTGGAAGTAACACATTAAAGGATGCAACAAATGAAGCTATAAGGACATGGTCAAAGGAAGCAGAAGATACTTTTTATGTTTTAGGGTCAGCATTGGGACCAGAGCCATATCCAGAAATAGTTAAGAATTTTCAAAGCATAATAAGCAAGGAAGCAAAAAAACAGATTTTAGAGAAAGAGGGGAGGTTGCCATCAGCAGTTGTAGCATGCTGTGGTGGAGGATCAAATTCAATTGGAATGTTTGCAGAATTTATTGATGATAAAAAGGTTGAATTATATGGAGTAGAAGCAGCTGGTAAAGGAATAGAAACTGGAGAACATGCAGCAGCCTTTTCAGAGAAAAGACCTGGTGTATTACACGGAATGAGATCATATCTTCTTCAGAATGAAGATGGAAATATTAAGCTTGCTTATTCTATTTCTGCAGGTCTTGATTATCCTGGAATTGGTCCTGAACATGCTTATTTAGGAAGTATTGGACGTGTAAAATATGATAGTGTTACTGATAATGAAGCAATGGAAGCACTTTTAGAATTGTGCAAAATGGAAGGTATAATACCTGCAATTGAAAGTGCTCATGCTCTTGCATATCTCCCTAAGCTTTGTAAAAAACTTAAAAAAGATGACATTGTAATAGTGTGTTTATCTGGACGTGGTGATAAAGATGTTACTACAATTGCACAATATATAGAAGAGAGAGGTGGTTTTAATGAATAGAATTGAAAAAAAACTAAAAGATCTTCAAAATAACAATAAGAAAGCTTTTATTACGTATATGACAGCAGGGCTTCCTGATATGAAAAAAAGTGGAGAAATAATAAAGGCACAGTCAGAAGCTGGAGTTGATATTATTGAACTTGGGATACCATTTTCAGATCCAATTGCTGATGGTCCTGTAATTCAAGATGCTTCATATCGATCTATACAAAAGGGGACAAACCTTAAAAAGATATTTGAGCTTGTAAAGGAAGTTCGAGAGGAATGTGAAATACCAATTATATTTATGCTTTATTATAATACAGTATTGTATTATGGTGTTGAAAATTTTGTGAAAAAGTGTATTGAATGTAGTGTTGATGGAATAATAATTCCAGATCTTCCATTTGAAGAAACCTTTGAAATAATAGAATTTTTAAATAAAGATGAAGATGCACCATTTTTAATTCCACTTGTCTCACCTGTATCAAAAGATAGAATTCCAATGCTCGTTGAAGATCAGAAAGGTTTTGTCTACTGTGTTTCTTCAATGGGTGTTACAGGACAGAATGGAGAGTTTCATAAAGATGTTAAAAATTATTTGAATGTAGTCAAAAATTTATCTAAAATACCTGTAATGATGGGATTTGGAATAAAGAATCCTGAAGATATAGAACCATATAAAGATGTTATTGATGGATGTATTGTAGGTTCACACTTTATAGAAATTATGAATAAAAGCAATTATGATATAAATGAAATAAAAGATTATATAAGTACATTTAAATTAAAACTAAATAAATAGCAGTATTATTACTATATATTAAAAGGAATATCTAATTAAATTTTTAATAAGATATTCCTAAAATTTATTTTAATAAAAAATCAATAAGGGTATCCGCAGCAATAGAAAGAGTAGAGTTTTTTTTATATATAATTCCTATATTTCTTGGTTGAATAGTAGTTTCAATTGGAATTTCCACAAGAATTTTATTTTTAAGTTCATAAGCAAGAAATTCTTTTAATGTAGAAGTTATTCCAAGGTTATTTATTGCACATTCAATTAAAAAATCCATATTACTTGCTTCAATATCTGGAACTATATCTATATTGTTAGAAGCAAAGTAATCATCTATATATTGTCGTGTGGCATTCGGATTTTCAAGAAGCATAAATGAACCTTTGGTAAAAACATCATTTATATCACTTAAATTCAAATTATTAAGATAAGTATTGCTTGCCACAAAGATATCATGAATAGTCTTGACTTTGATAAAACCTATGTCAGTTTCTACTGGTGCAGTACCAATAATCCCAAGATCAAGTTTTTCTTCTTTTACAAGCTTTATTGTATCTAATGTAGGTTTATTTACAATTTTAATTTTAAAGTTAGGATATTGACTTATAAAGTCTCTGAAGCGTGGAAGAAAAAAATGTTTTCCTATAGTTGTACTTACACCTAAATTAATTTTTCCTATTTCTTTGTTTTTTAATTTTTCTATGTAATTTTCACCAATGCTCATATGATTAAAAGCCGTTTCAATATGTTCATATAATATTTTTCCTTCAGGAGTTAGAGAAACTCCTTTAGAATTACGAGAGAAAAGTTGTATATTAAGGTGCTTTTCTAATGTTTTTATAGATTTGCTTACAGCTGGCTGAGATACAAACAATATATCTGCAGCATGAGATATATTTTGATATTTAGCAACTGTTAAGAATACTTTATACAAGTTTAAATCAATAATCATATTTATAAATCTCCATTTTAAATAGAATATATTTACATTATACAATACTACAGAAAATAATCAGTATTTTAATTATTAAAATACTGACTATTTATAAAATTAAAATGATATAACTTATAGTTATAGTATTTATAAACAATATATATTTCTTTTATATTAAATTCAATAGTAAAATAATTATAAAATTTAGAATATATTGTGAAAGGAAAAGATTATATGAAAATTGGTGTTATTGGAATTGGAGCATTAGGTGGATATTTAAGCACCATGTTGTGCAAAGCTTATAATGAAGTATATATTATTTCAGATGGTGAGAAAATGAAAAATATAATTGAAAATGGAATAACATTAAATAGTGATATACATGGTAAGTTTAATGTACATCCACATATGGTAACAAACAATCCATATAATGTAGGAATAGTTGATGTTATGTTTGTATGTGTGAGAGGGAGTTCATTAAAAAGTGTAGCAAGACTAATTAAACCAATGATTGGAGATTATACAGTCGTTGTCCCATTAGGATGTGGAGTAGATAGTGGAACAAGACTTTTTTCATACTTAAATAAAGGTAAAATACTTGAATCAGTTGCATACATAAGAGCAAGATCTTTAGAAACAGGAGTAATATTTCATAAAAATAGCAGTACTCGTTTTATAATTTCAAGTAATAAAAGACGTCCTGTATATGATATTAACTTAGAAATAGTACAGAATATTTTAATTAAATCAGGAATAAATTGTGAAATAAGAGAAGATGTTGAAGCTGAAGCTTGGAATAGATATGTTTTCAATTGTGCTTTTAATATTACTGATTCATATTATGATGTAGGGGTAAAGGGAATCCTTGAAGATAGAATGAAATTTGAAACTTTCTGCAAAATTGCAAAGGAATGTGAGAGTATTGGAAGATCAAAAGGGGTGAATCTTCACAAAAACATTTATAAAGCTACAATTGATTATCTTAAAAAGCTTTCAAAATGGACTATAAGTTCTATGCATAATGATATTATACATGGAAGAAGAATAGAAATAGAACAGTACTGCTATGATTTATGTAGAATGGGGGAAGAAACAGGTATTTCTACACCATATATTAAGATGGCTTGTAATAAATTAAAAGTATTGCAGACTGTATAAGAAAAACACGTTAAATGTAATTTTAAAAATAAAATTTAGTATATTGTTGATGAATTAATAAGTGATACACGTTAAAATATTAAAAAATACTTGAAATAGCTGTATATAAATACTTATAATAAATTAAAATAAGGCAAAAAATTTATATAAGAGAGAGTAGCAAGTATGAATATAACTAAAAAGGTAATGATAATCATAATTTCAATAACATTAACTACTGTAGCTTTAAGTATTTGTGCATCTCAGAGCATATTAAAAAATTTATGTTCTGGCGAAGCTACTAGAAGTATTGGAAGAACAGTAAGTGTACTTACGCAGTTTGATTCTATAATGAATGAATTTGAGGATAATTGTGAACAATTTTCTCAATTGATTCAATTATCGTTAAATGACAATGAAACTTCAGATATTAACAAAGCTGATGAAGAAAAAAAACAAAAACTCATAGATAGAATATCTAAAAACAAATATTCTAATTTTTATGTAGTGGATGAAAATTATAACATAACATCAAAATTGAAAGAACATTACAAATATAATGATAATGAAATTTATAGAATATTAAATACAGTCGAGAAGAATACAGATAAATACGATTTTAATGGTATAGTATCGACAGATGATTATCAATATATGGTGTGTGTAAAACCAATATTAACACACATATCAGGGGGAAGTTATTTAGTAATTATTGAACCTTTTTCAGGAGATATATATAAAGAATCAGAAAATTTTTCGGGATCAGTTTTTATTAAAAAGATCTCATTAAATGATCTAAAATCCTTTAATAAAATTAAAGTTAATGATAGGATTATCTTTAATAGATATACAGATGATTTAGTGACAAGCTATACAAAGGTTGATTCATATGGTGGGTCTGATAATGTATATATTTCATTAGAGGAAAAATCAATGGTAGTACAAAATGTAAAAATGAATTTATATAAATTCATAGCCATAATTATAATAATCTTTATACTTGCTAATTTCATTATTTACTTTTCAATTAAAACTGTGATTGTAGACAGAATGCTCAAAATAAATATAGCTGTAAATAAAATAATTAATACTTTTGATTTAAAAACACGAATTTTAGATGATGGCAGACAGGATGAAATATCTATGTTAAGTAGTGATTTAAATTCAATGTTTTCTATTCTCGAGCAATATTCTGAAAAGATGAAGTATATTTCTGGACATGATACTGTAACCAGATTATTGAATAGGAGAAGTCTTGAAGAAATAGGTGAAAATCTAATAATAGATAATAAAGAGTTTTCATGTGCGTTTATTGATATTGATAACTTTAAAAAGATTAATGATTTTTTTGGGCATAATACTGGTGATGAAGTATTATGTATAATTGCAGACTATCTTCTGTCATATGGCAAGGATAAAATAAGCTGTGGAAGAATTGGAGGAGATGAATTTTTAGTAATTATTCAAGGTGAAGGAAATAAGGAAAAGATAATAGATATGGTAAAATATATGTTTGATAAGTTAAAAGAGAATATATATTTTAGAGGAACTAGTTATAATGTTAAAGCAAGCATAGGAATAAGCTATTTTCCAGAACATGGTGAAACTTTTTCGCAGATTTTACAAAATTCTGACATCGCCATGTATAATGTTAAGAATAATGAAAGAAATAATTACTGTATATTTCAATATGAATTATTTAATTCTTTGGAAGTAGAGTCTAAAATCCTTGAAGGTATTAAAAAAGGAGAATTTGAAGCTTATTTTCAACCAATAATTGATTTAAAAACTGGAATAATAAGTGGAGCTGAAGCTTTAATAAGATGGAATACACGTGAAGGGGTAATATCTCCAAATAAATTCATACCATTAGCTAAATCAAATGGATATATTATAGAAATAGATAAAATAGTAATAGAACAATCGTGTAAACTTATTAGAGAATTAATTGATAATGGAATAGAAGATTTTCAAATTTCAATTAATACTTCATTTAAACTTTTAAGTCAGAAGAGATTTTTATCAAATCTTATGGAGGTAATAAGAAGATATAATATAGGAGTAAAAAATATTAAACTTGAAATTACTGAAGATGAAACAATAGAAGATTTAGAATATATGACTGATTTATTACGAAGGATAAGAGAATGTGGAATACAAGTTTCAATTGATGATTTTGGTACAGGTTATTCATCCTTTAATTATATTAAAACACTACCATTAGATGTTTTAAAAATTGACAAAAGTTTATTAAGGGATATGGAGAAAGATGAGAGAACTGAGCATATCATAAAAACAATAATAAACCTTGCACATATATTAAATTTATCGGTTACATGTGAAGGTGTTGAAACCAAGGAACAATTTCAGCTTTTAGAAAAACTTAATTGTGACAACATTCAAGGATACTATTTAAGTAGGCCCTTAAAAATAAATGATTTTAAAGCTTTTATTTCTATGTATGTGAATAATTAATATATTTATACTGGAAGTTTAAGTTAAACGCTATACAGATAAGCATTACATAAGCTTATTAGTATAGCGTTTATAATTATTATGATTTACAAGTAAACAGTTTTGTGGAATAATATTAAAATAAGCTAAAAAATCATAAATATAAGTTTACATTTTAAAATTTAATAATATAAACTGATGAACAATGAAGAGTAAAAAATAAGTGAGGGAAAAACAATGAAAATAGGATTTGACCATGAGAAGTATTTAGAAGAACAGTCAAAGTATATTTTAGAGAGAGTAGATAGCTATGATAAATTATACCTTGAATTTGGAGGAAAGCTGTTTAATGATAGACATGCAATGAGAGTACTTCCAGGTTTTGATGAAAATGCAAAGATTAAATTATTACATAAATTAAAGGAAAAAGTTGAAGTTGTTATCTGCGTATATGCAGGTGACATTGAAAGAAACAAAATCAGAGGTGATTTTGGTATTACATATGATATGGATGTATTAAGACTTATAGATGATTTAAGAGCATATGATCTTGAAGTTAACAGTGTTGTAATTACAAGATTTGATAATCAGCCAGCAACTACTGTATTTATAAATAAACTTGAAAGAAGAGGAATTAAGGTTTATAAGCATAAATCAACTAAAGGTTATCCAACAGATGTTGATACAATAGTAAGTGAAGAGGGTTATGGTCAAAATCCTTATATAGAAACAACTAAACCAATAGTTGTTGTAACAGCACCAGGACCAGGAAGTGGAAAACTTGCAACATGTTTAAGTCAGCTTTACCATGAATCAAGAAGAGGTAATGTGGCAGGTTATTCTAAATTTGAAACATTTCCAGTATGGAATGTTCCATTAAAACATCCATTAAATATAGCATATGAAGCTGCAACGGTAGACTTAAAGGATGTTAATATGATAGATTCATTTCATATGGATGCATATAACAAGGTTTCTGTAAATTACAACAGAGATATAGAGAGTTTCCCAGTTCTTAAAAGAATAATAGAAAAAATAACAGGAAACGAATCCGTTTATAAATCTCCAACTGATATGGGCGTTAACAGAGTAGGTTTTGGAATAGTGGATGATGATGCTGTGAAAGAAGCTTCTAAACAGGAAATAATAAGAAGATATTTCAAAACAGGTTGCGACTATAAAAAAGGATATGCAGATAAGGAGACTTTTGAAAGATCAAAATTAATAATGGAAGAAGTTAACTTAAAAGAAAATGATAGAAAAGTGGTAATTCCAGCAAGAGAAAAAAGTGCAAAACTAAGAGAAAATGCTGATGAAAATGAAATGTGTCCAGTTGTTGCATTGGAACTTGAAGATGGTACTATATTAACAGGTAAGAGCTCAGAATTAATGGATGGTGCCGCAGCAGTAATAATAAATGCTATAAAATATCTTGCAAATATTTCAGATGATATATTCTTAATATCACCAGTAATACTTGAACCTATAAGAAATTTAAAATCTAATACATTTAATGAAAAAAATATTTCATTAAATTGTGAAGAACTTCTTACAGCTTTGAGTATTTCAGCAGCTACAAATCCTATCGCACAAGTTGCTATGGAAAAACTACCGATGCTTAGAGGATGTCAAGCCCATTCAACAACAATTTTATCAAGGTCTGATGAAAATACTTTTAGTAAACTTGGAATAGATGTTACAAGTGATGCTAATTATCCATCAGCAAGTCTTTACTACAATAATTAATAAATAATTCATTTAATAAAATAAAGAGTAAAGTGTGAAATAAAATGGTACCTATGAACAGGACACTTTGAAAAAAAGTGTCTCGTTTATAGGTACTTTTTTGTATAATAATAATATCTATATTGGAGGAAAAACATGAGTAAGATAACATTTGATAAAGAAACTATTGAATTACTGAATGAAAATCCTTATGTAGTTAAAGTAAGTGAAAAATCTATAACTTACTCTGACGAGTTTAAGCGATTATTTATAGAAGAATATTTAAAAGGAAAAACACCTAAAATTATTTTTAATGACGCTGGTTTTGATACACAAATCCTTGGACAAAGAAGATACGAACAAGCGGCAGCTAGATGGATAAGATCTTATAGAAAAGAGGGTATTGTAGGATTAAGAGATACTAGGAAAGAAAACTCTGGACGACCAAGTGAAAAGCAATTATCTAAAGATGATATTATTCAAAAACAAGAAGCTAAAATTAAGTTATTAGAGGAGCAATTAGAACTGTTAAAAAAATTAGACGTGACAGAAAGGAGGCTGGTAAACAGCAGCGTAAATCTAGAAGGTAAGGAGATATTTAAGTTAATATATGAAACTATCACTAATAATAGCTATAAAAATATGGTTTCATATTTCTGTGATCTTTTAAATGTTTCACGCTCGGGATATTATAATTATCTAAATACACTTGATAATCAAATATTAATGGAAAATAAAGATTTGGAAGCTAGAGACAATATTCTTATGGCTTATAATTACAAAGGTTATAGCAAAGGATCCCGTTCTATAAAAATGGTTTTAGAAAATGAGCTTTCTATAATTTATAGTAGAAAGAAAATTCAACGTATTATGAGAAAATATAATATTAAATGTCCTATTAGAAAAGCCAACCCGTACCGCCGAATGGCAAAAGCAACCAAAGAACATACAGTAGTTCCAAACTTATTAGAACGTAATTTTAAGCAAGGAGTGCCGGGAAAGGTATTATTGACGGATATTACATACTTGCCATATGGAAATAATCATATGGCTTATTTGTCTACCATCAAAGATGGTAGTAGCAACGATATTCTATCTTATCATGTTTCAGATTCTATAAAACTTGATATTGCTATAACTACTATAAATAAATTAATAACGCACCATAAAGATGACTTACATGAAAGTGCATTTGTTCATTCAGATCAAGGATTCCATTATACTAGTCCAAAATTCCAAAAACTTCTAAAGGATAATAATCTTGGTCAATCAATGTCTCGTCGTGGCAACTGTTGGGACAATGCGCCTCAAGAATCCTTCTTCGGGCATATGAAAGATGAAATAGACTTTCAATCATGTAATACACTTGAAGAACTTATTGATATGATTGATGACTACATCGACTATTATAATAATTACAGATATCAGTGGAATCTAAAAAAGATGACTCCTAAACAATATAGAAATCATCTTTTATTAGCTTCATAACACTTTTTTTATAGTGTCCTTGACACAGGATCCATTTTAAAAAAAGTTTTACACTTTACTCTTTGTTTTATCATGGTTTTTTACAATCTATTTATATATGTATTTAAAAAAATTATATTTTCAGATAAAAAATGATGAATATTTTTATATCCATCATTTCAAAAACTGATGGGTTTTCCCCATATTATAAGCAATTCTTATTATAGATTTTTCTTCTTTTGTCATTTTACGTCCAAACATTTTTTCAAATTGAGATATAAGTTTTTCTGTATCTACTTTTAGAGAATTAGTTGGAATACGGTTATAATTAGGGTTAGAATAAATACTTGGCTTTAAATTTTTATTAAATACTTTTTTAAATACATGGCATGTATAAACCGCATCATTCAATGCGTTATGAAAATCATTTTGTATAGGAATATTCCAAAATTCAACAGCAGTTTTTAAACCAAGTCGGTTTCCTTTTGGAGTATTGAATTCTTTTGAAGCAAGATTTTGAATATCAATGTATTTTTTTATGTTATTATGAATATTAAGACTATGATAGTGGATATTACGTATTAACTGTTTTATATCATCTATTCC
Organism: Clostridium butyricum; assembly: GCF_006742065.1. Classification (NCBI taxonomy): domain Bacteria; kingdom Bacillati; phylum Bacillota; class Clostridia; order Eubacteriales; family Clostridiaceae; genus Clostridium; species Clostridium butyricum. The sequence goes on from NZ_AP019717.1 coordinate 647,501, forward strand.
CCATACGCACATTACAAAATCATTTGATCCTATAAATTTTAAAAACTCTTTATATACTGATGGAAAATGTTTTTCAGTTGCAACCATTTCAGTATTTATTCCTGTGAGTTCTTCAATAAAAGGATGAATTTCATTATATAATGATGGTTTAATCAATCTGTTGAATGTTGCTATTATTTCAAAATTATCATTAAGCTTTACAGCACCAATTTGTATTATTTCAAAAGGCATTTCACATGTTTTATTATCACTTGAGTCAGATTTGTTTTTTACAGAACTATTTTCTATTATTTTCTTTTCACAGATACTTTTCGTATTTATTTCTTCATTTTTTTTTGTATATAGCTGATTAAATTCTAAATCAAATACTATGTAATTCATATTTACTTACCAACCTTTATGTTAATCATCATGTTTTATTATATCATGAAATTTTTATCATAAAACACGATGAGTCTATTTATATCAAGAAATTCTCAATAGCTTGCAAATTTAATATAGAAATATAACTATATTTTGTTTCAAGCCAATTTTGATTTTTAAAGAATGATAAGGTTTTATTAACTGTTGGTCTTGATAGACCTAGGATTTTTGCGATATCATCTTGAGTATAATAAATATAGAAAATATTTTCTTTAACAAAGCAATGATTGTTTTTTATACTTTTTACAATGAAATATGCAATTTTTTGTTTTGCATCTAAGAATGTTGAAATTGAAATTTGATCAAAAAGTGAGTTTATATCTCTTGATAAATCTTGAATTATACATAAAGAAAAATTTGGATTAATAGAAATATATTTGTTTACAATTTCCTTATCTATTGAGATTATTTCACATTTAGATAAAGCTATTACAAAAGAACGTCTTGTTTCATTTGTAAAAAATGAGGATGTTCCAAAAACACCTTGTTTTCTTAATATAAAAATTGTTCTTTCATCTCCGTTAACGGAAGTTGAAAATGTTCTTATTGCTCCTGATTTTAAGAAATAAAAGCAGTCAGCTTTATCTTCCTGATGAAATATAAAATCTCCCTTGTTATATATTTTAGCAGGTTGAATTTTTTCTAATAATACACACATTTTATTTATAGAAATATCATTTAAAAAAGCCTTTATATTATACATTTTGTAATCTCCTTAATACCTATCTATATATTACTATACAGTTTATTTTAATAAATGTTAACTAGTTAACATTTATTAACGTAAATTTTTGATAAAATTAGTAATTGAGAAAAACATAGTAATAAAATTCATAATAATAGAAGGAGATTTATATGCAGAATAAGAATATAAGAAAAGTTATAATTTATATTATAGGGTTGTTTATAATGGCAATAGGAATTGGACTATCAGTTAAATCAAATCTTGGAGTTTCACCTGTAAGTACAATTCCTTATACTATTACACTTACTTTAGGAATTGAAATGGGACGTGCTACTGTTTTGTTTTATATAGTTCTTGTGTTAATTCAGATATTGATTTTAAGGAAAAACTTTAAGATTATCAATCTTGCACAAATTGTTGTAGCAGTAGGTTTTGGATATTTTACAACTTTTTCAAATGAATTAATGTCATTTTTTCCAGACCCACATAATTATATTTTTAGATTATTATTTCTTTTTACAAGCATTGTATGTGTTGCATTAGGTATATTATTATATATGTCAAGTGGCTTAATTCCACTTGCTGGAGAAGGTGTTATGAAAGCTGTTTCATTAAAGACAAAAATTGATTTTTCAAAATGTAAATTGGGATTTGATATAACTATGGTTGTAATATCTACAGTGGTGTGTTTTTCTGTCTTAAATCAGCTTGGAAGTGTGAGGGAAGGAACATTAATATCTGCAATTTTTGTTGGAGTTGTTTTGGAGATATTTACAAAATGTTTGAAAGACAAAATCAATAAATTCATTAATGGAGAAATGGAATTAGCATAATTAAAAAACTGACCAGTGGTTATCTAAAACTTAGTAGATCATCCACTGGCCTTTTTAGTTAAGAGTTAAGATATCTATGAATCATTAGCTCAAAAGTTTCTATACAGTATGCAAAAAACGGATTGGGATAATAGTTATCATTATCCATTTTCTCGCAATCTGGAATTATAAATGTTATATCTGAATTTTTAGCAAGTGTACTTTCTACATTACCTGTAAAAGATATTATTTTAAGATTACGTTCTTTAGCATGTATACATGAATTTACACAATGATTTCCCTCACCAGATTTTGAAACAAGTATTATTGAATTTATTGTATCTGCATGATTGTCAAAAAGAATATCAAAATCTATAAAAGTAGATAAAATGCTTTTTTTACCAAGAACTAATAATTTCATATACATGTATTTGGATACGATTTCTGAAAAGCCTTCACCTGAAATAAGAATATTCCCATCTTTTATGCATTCAATAAAATCTTCACAAGCTTCATCATAATTTGTGTTAAATATATTTTTATCGTTAATACCATCAAAGAAAGTATCTAAAGTTTCAGTAGAAAGTTTATTTTTTAATGAATACATAAGTTCTACAAACCCACTATAACCTAATTTTTTTGCAAGACGTATTATAGTGGAGGGGGAGGTGAAATTATCTTTAGCAATAGATCTTATCCCTTTATTTATACATATATCAATGTTTTCAATAAGATATGTTAGTATTGTTTCTTCTATTTGTGACAGTTTTACATTTCCAAAAAGTTTTGTTATATCAAGCATAAAAATTACCTCTTAATCATTTTTTATATCTTAATTTATTAGAAAATGCCATAATTAGTTTTATAAAAATTACTAGTAACAGCATTTAAATTTAAATTAAATGGAAAAAACATTAATATCAATATAATGATAACATGTTTCATTCTACGATAACATATTTCGAGTTTGTCTATAATTATTTTATTCTGCAATTTAGTATGATAATATGTAGGTATAAAAGATGTACATTTTTATTATATATTATTTAATAGGAAGAGGGAATGAAAAATGAAGATTATTGTTGCTGATAATTATAATGCTATGAGCAGAGCTGCTGCTTTAACTATAAAAGAACTTATTAATAAGAAGCATGATGCAGTTTTAGGATTAGCAACTGGAAGTACTCCTATAGGGACTTATGATGAACTTATAAAAATGAATAAAAATGATGAAATAGATTTTTCAGATATAAAGACAGTTAATTTGGATGAATATATAGGTTTAAACGAAAATAATAATCAAAGCTATAGATATTTTATGAATGAAAAGTTATTTAATCATATTAATATAAATAAGAAAAATACTTTTGTACCTAATGGAACATCTGATAATATTGAAGAGGAAGCTAAAAATTATGATAAAATGATTGATGAACTTGGTGGTATAGATCTTCAAATTTTAGGAATAGGTAATAATGGACATGTAGCATTCAATGAACCAGATTCTTCTTTAAGTGTAGGAACACACGTAACAAGTCTTACTCAAAATACAATAGAAGCTAATGCTAGATTTTTTGAATCTATGGATGATGTTCCTAAAAAAGCAATAACAATGGGACTTGGACAGATTATGAAAGCTAAAAAAATTATACTTCTTGCAAATGGTGTTAATAAAGCTGATGCTGTTAAAGGACTTTTATCAGGTAAGATAACAACAGAGAACCCAGCTACATTACTTCAACTACATTGTGATGTTACATTAATCATAGATAAGGAAATATCTAATGCAATAGAAAATATAAATAATTATAAACATGCTATTTAGTATTGCCTTTTATGAAAAGAAATACTAGTATTTGTAATATATAGACTGTTAAAGCACATTTTAGAGCTTTAGCAGTCTTAATTTTTATTATTAATATAAGGTTGAAATTTGTATATTTAATATGTTACTATTAGTTCTAAATATAAAAAATCTAGAACTAAATAAGGAGAACATATGAAAAAAAATTTAATTTTAATACTGATAATTGTATTGTTAGGTATTTTATTAGCTTATAATGCGTTTGATAACAAGCATAAACAAACAATAGAAAAAGAGAAGACAAGTGAAGAACTAATTAGTAAAGATAGTAATTTACAATCAAATAATGATAAAGAAATTGGAAATGAGATTAATAAAGGTTCGGAATCAGAAAAAGTTAGTATGAATAATATTGATGTAGTTATTGGTGATGAAAATTTTATTAGTGATATGGATAATATTTTTGTTAACCTAGATAATTATGTTGGAAAGACTATGAAGGTTGAGGGCTTTGTTGGCGGAGTTATAGGTAATGAATTTAAAGTTTTAAGGTTATATGATATGACCCACGATGATCATTCACATGAAGTAACAGTAGGAATAAATGTAGTTTATGATGGTGAGATTCCAGCAGAGGATACTTGGGTAGAAGTTACAGGAGTTATAACAAAAGAAGCAATTGATGGAAAAAATCAGCCAGTTATTAATGTTCAAAGACTTGAAAAAAAATTTACTCATGGTCAGAAAAAAGTTTATAATTAAAAAGTATTAAAATAAAAGGGGAATTTAAGAACATAAAATCATATAAATTTCATTGTATTTTATATATTTAGAGTCTTACAGAAATATAAATTTTCTGTAAGACTTTATTTTGTAATAAAGTTATATATTATGTTGAAAAAGGCAAAAAATTTTCATATAATGTATGTAAAGTAATAAAATTACAGAACAGGAGTAAAAGTATCTTGAATAATAGAGAATATACAATAGAAGATCTAGAAGAACTTTTAGATAATATTCCATATGAAGTATGGATGAAGGATAAAGAGGGGAGATATAAATATGTTAATAAATATTTTTCTCAAAAAATAGGATGTAGTAAGAAAAAGATTATTGGGAAAACAGATTTAGATATAGAGTTAGGAAAGTCACCTGTTGTAAATGAAGAAAAAGTCTATTATGAAATATATAATAAAGATATAAAAAGAGAAAAGGAAATCATTCTTGGTAGTATATTAAAAGAGATGAACGGTGAAAAAAATATACAGGATGCTATAATTGAAAATCTTATACATATTACAGATAGGGATGCCGAAAAAAATTATAAAAAGTATGATAGTAAAATTTTATTTGAATTAAAGAAAAAAATAAAGGCAGACGATATTGCTATATATTTATATAATAGGCATAGTAATAATATGAGTTTGTATGTTCAAGAAGGTAGTACAGAAGGAATTTTCACTACAAAATATAGCTTTAATGTTTTTGGACAATTTTTGTTGAACTCAAAACTAAATAAAATAGTTAGGAACTTTAATGGATGCCAGACACATTATTTGTATCCAATTAGAGCTAAAGACACACTGCACGGAATGATTGAGATATATTATAAAAATGATGATTCAAAGCATTATATAGGAGAGAGTATAATAAAGCAAATATCGATTCTTTTAGGAGTAAGTTTAGAAAATAGAACTATTGCTAAACATTTAAAAACAGAGCTAATAAAAAGAGAAGATGTACAAAAGAAGCTTGAAATGGTTATTGATACGGTTATAGATATTTATGCATTGATTAAAAAGAAAAATAATATGCTTCAATGGATAGATATAAATAAGAAATGTATGGAGATTATAGAGTGGACAGACAAGGATTTAATAGATAGATCTCCATTAGAATTAGTTCATGCAGATGATAAAGAAGATCTTAAATTTGCTGTGGAAAATCATAAAGAATATAAGAATTTTGTATGTAGGATATTGTGTAAAAGTGGTAATTATAAAATTTTAAGTATTAATTGGAGTAATATATCAAATGGAAATATTATAATTACAGGAAAAGACATAACAAATGAAAGAGAGCTTTTAAAGGATAAAGAAAACTTACAGCAAGCAGTTGAAGTTGAAAGTTTAAAGACTGAATTTTTTGCCAATTTATCTCATGAATTTAAAACCCCTCTTAATATAATTTTATCAGCGGTCCAGGTGATTCTATCTTGTATAAACAATAATCTTGAATCTCTTAGTTTAGATAAACTATTAAAGTATTTAAAAGGTATAGAGCAGAATTCATATAGACTATTAAAATTAGCAAATAATATGATTGATATAACTAAAATAGATGGTGGATTTTATGAAGTAGAGATGGATAATCATAATATTGTTGAGGTTATTGAAAATATAGTTCAGTCTGTAGCTGAATATATGACGAATAATAAAAGAAATATTACTTTTGATACAATGGAAGAAGAAATTATTACAGCCTGTGATCCTGATAAAATAGAAAGAATAATTTTAAATTTATTATCAAATTCAATGAAGTTTACAAGTGTTAATGGAAAAATATATGTAGATATGGATATTACAAAAGATTGTAAAAATGTAATTATTAAAGTCAGAAATGATGGACCAGCCATAAGTCTTGAAGATTCTAAAAAAATATTTAACAGATTTACTCAGTCTGAGAATCTTCTTACGAGAAGTGTTGAAGGAAGTGGAATTGGATTAGCATTAGTAAAATCTTTAGTTGAACTTCATAATGGAAAGATTTATGTTAATACACATATTAATAATGGAACAGAATTTTGTATAGAATTACCTATAAGAAAAATAATGAATTCAACTATGAGTCCTGTATTAAATAAAAGTATAAATTCTAAAGTGCAAAAATATACAATAGAATTTTCAGATATTTATACTTTAAATCAGTAAAATATAGTATTTAATAACATTATTGTATCATTGAAATAAGACTTAACTTATATTTTTATAATACAATAATGTTAAATTATATAATAGTACTTTGTTTATCTAAGTATATGAATTTATTTTAAATAGTAATTATTTTAAACTAAATATAAATGTTTTTAGAAATGGTAATATATGAAAAAATCATATATATTTTTTTATTGCCATAAGGATATAGTTCCACCATTTAATGAAGCAATATCTTTAAGCATAGTCATAACTTTATCATTATTTAGTAAATTTTTTATTTTACTACTTTCAAAGGTTTGCGAATTTCCTGATAAATTTATTTCACCATTAGAATTCACACTAATATCTGTTTTGTTTTTTTCTTTACTTTCTTCTTCTTCTTTCTTTTGTTCTGCTTCAATAATGTAGTCAAGCATTGTTTTAGAGGCGTTTTTATAAGCTTCCTTTTCTTCTTTTGATAAAGGACATTCAAATCTTTGTCCATTAATAACAACCCATCTTTTTTCACCATCTACTCCAAGTTCATCCCACTTACAGCTAGCATTATTAGTGGAATAGGATACTATATTATTAAACGTGTTTTTATCAACATATAATGTTGTATTTGCTGCAGTACCTTTATCTAATGATAATGATCCAATACCACGTGTTCTTTTTGATAAATTAATTTGATCATTTGATGTTTGAGTATATTTTACATTTTGAAAGTCTGTTTTTACAGAGCTTCGCTCACTTTTATTTGAAATTTGTTCTTGTGAATAATTTAAAGTATTTTGATATGAGCTTATATTATTATATATGTTCATTAAAAAATCCTCCTATAGTAATAATTTGTAATCATTTAATTATCGATGTTTTCAATTGGTTCTTTAATTGAAGATCCACGTTTAAGCTAGAAGTTTTAATTTATATAAATAAAAATTAAAACATAATGTGGAAAATAATTAAAAAATGTAACACAAAATCTTAAAAATACATATTATATACTAAGGTTAAGGAATTAAACCTAATCAATAAACAAAATCAAAAGAAAAAATAGAGAGGTGTAATGTATGAATAATCAATCATGCAGAGGTCATAAATATTATCAAAGTAGATATAGTTCAGTTAGTGGAGCTAGTAATTCTGAGAGCTTATCTTCAAGATCATATAGCAGTATAGCTAGTAGTGCTTCATCAAATAGTAGTTCAAGAAGCAGATCATTTAGTAGTGTTTCATCAAACAGTAGCTCAAGAAGCAATTCATCATCAATGAGTAGTTCAAATAGCAGTTCAAGAAGTAGTTCATCATCAAGAAGCAATTCAAGTAGTAGCTCAAGAAGTAATTCATCATCAATGAGTAGTTCAAATAGCAGTTCAAGAAGTAATTCATCATCAATGAGTAATTCAAATAGTAGTTCAAGAAGTAATTCATCATCAATGAGTAATTCAAATAGTAGTTCAAGAAGCAATTCAGCATCAAGAAGTAACTCAAATAGTAGTTCAAGAAGTAATTCATCATCAAGAAGTAACTCAAATAGTAGTTCAAGAAGTCATTCATCATCAAGAAGTAGCTCAAATAGTAGTTCAAGAAGTAATTCATCATCAAGGAGTAGCTCATATAGTAGTTCAAGGAGTCATTCATCATCAAGGAGTAATTCACACAGTAGTTCAAGAAGTAATTCTTACAGCAAATCAGAAAGTGGATCAAGAAGTTATTCAAAATCATATAGCAGCCCATATAGTAAATCAGAAAGTTACTCAGAATCATATAGTGAGTTTTAATTAATATTAGGAAAAAGTAAAAGAAATAGTATGGATAAGTATTACAAACGAGGAGAAAAAGTAAAGGACGAATATACCATTATAAAAGAACTTGGTGAAGGTAGATATGGTATTGCTTATCTGGCTAAAAATGATAAAAAAGAAAAAGTTGTAGTAAAACAGCTTAAAAAAAAGATGCTTAAAGAAACAAGAGAAAAGTTGTTTTATGAGCAGAAGATTCTGCAAAGTCTTGATAATCAAGCATTCCCTAATTTTATTGGAAAATTTAAGGATCATTATAGAGAAGGTTATATATTAGAGTATTTTGAGGGGACTGATTTTGAAGATTTAATAGTAAATGAGAGGTGCAGATTTACAAAAGAAGATATTTATCATATTGCTAGCCAGCTTTTAGATTTAATGGAAGTTTTGCATAAAAACAATATAGTTCACAGGGATATTCGTCTTCCTAACGTTATAGTAAAAAGAAATATGGAACTTGCTGTAATAGATTTTGGGTTGGCTAGATTTATAGATAATAAAAGATATGTACCACAGACAGACTACTGGTATTTAGGGGATTTTCTCATTCACCTGTATTATACTAGTTATAAAAATATTAATGATGAAGACAAGCCTTGGTTTGAAGAGCTTGATTTAACTACTAATGAAAAAATTTTTCTTAAAAGGCTTATGGGATTAGAGGAGGAGTATAATAACCTTCAGGAAATCAGAGAACAGCTGGAGAAAATAAGAAATAACAATAACTAATAATCAGTAAAGTAAACCATGTAATTTATATGGATTCATTATTGCATGGTTTATTTCAAAAGATAAAATAGGGAGGCATATATTGTGGCCAATTCAATCGGTATAATGAAAATATATCCTGATAGTTTCAGGGCCAATATTTACGGACTACAACCCTTTAGAATGATAGGTCTAATTGATGTTGGGATAATATATAATGAAAGCATAGAAAGAGTTACTTTACCTTTTTTTAGATCGTCAGGTACAAATAGCGGTAAAATAAAAGGATTGTGGTATCCTATTGCAGGAATAAAAACAAATGATGGGAGATTTACTGAATTCACATCATATATAAACTATGTATTATCCCACACAACAAGGAATGGAAGAGCAAATAAAGGATGGCTTGCTAAATCTTTATTTTTTGATAATATAAGAGCACATGATGATTCTAAAGTCAGAGGATTTTCAAGTGGTAGACATTATGAAAGTTTATATTGGATAGGACAGACACTTAGAGAATTATATGAAAATGGTCAATATAAAGAGATGGAGTCTCTGAATCCTGAAACATTAAATAGAGCTGTAACCTCAAAAAAAATATATCACGGAAATAAATATTCCCAAAAAGAAAATTTCGAAAACTATATTGAAGATATATTTAGAGGAGTATAGTAATTAATACAACTTCTTTAGTAAGATTGTAAGATGAAAAGACTTTTGCAGAAATGCAAGGTCTTTTTTATTTGTATTTATCAAGTATATTGAAAAGATTTATGAGAATTAATTTATATATACAAGTATAATTTTTGGAGTATGATTTTAGCTTTATATAATTATTAGAGAGTAGTAATGTTTTTATTATCAAAAGGAAAATATAATATAACTACAAATTACTTGATAAATTATATGGATTATTAGAATAATAAAAATTATGAAAAAGTTTTCTGAAAATGTTGACAAAACATATACGTATAAGTTATTATGAATTTACACAAACATATACGTATATGTTTTGAATAAAACAAGGGGGAGTTTAAATGTCAAAATATAGTAATGATATAAGAGAACTTTTGGATTACATCGGAGGGAAAGATAATATTGGAGCAGTTTCACATTGTGCTACAAGAATGAGATTTGTTTTAAAAGATACTAAGATTGCGGATGAAAATAAGATAAAAAAGATTAAGAGTGTAAAAGGTACATTTACGCAAGCTGGTCAATTTCAAGTTATTATTGGAAATGATGTTCCTACATTTTATAATGAATTCACAGAAATTGCAGGAATAGATGGAGTTAGCAAAGATAGTGTGAAAAATGCAGCAAAATCAAATATGAATTTGGCTCAAAGATTAATGTCTAATATAGCTGAAATTTTTGCACCACTTATACCCGCACTTATAATTGGAGGATTAATATTAGGCTTTAGAAATATAATTGGTGATATTAAGATGTTTGATGATGGAACTAAAACACTTGTTGAAACATCACAATTTTTTGCAGGGGTACACAGTTTTCTTTGGTTAATTGGTGAAGCTATATTTCATTTTCTTCCAGTAGGAATAACATGGTCTATTACAAAAAAAATGGGTACAACTCAGATATTAGGTATTATATTGGGTATAACTTTAGTATCACCACAACTTTTAAACGCATATTCAGTAGCTGGTGCAGATACTATTCCATTTTGGGATTTTGGATTTGCAAAAGTTAACATGATAGGATATCAAGCACAAGTTATACCAGCAATACTTGCAGGATTTACATTAGTTTATCTTGAGAAAACTATGAGAAAAATATCACCAGCTTCAATTTCAATGATTATTGTACCACTATTTTCATTAATTCCAGCAGTAATAATAGCACATGTTGTTTTAGGTCCAATTGGATGGACAATAGGTAGCTGGGTTTCTAATATAGTTTATAGTGGTTTAACTTCAAGTTTTAGAAGTATATTTGCAGCAATTTTTGGTTTTTTATATGCACCTCTTGTTATTACAGGTCTTCATCATATGACAAACGCAATAGATTTACAGCTTGTAGCTGAATTTGGAGGAACAGCATTATGGCCAATGATTGCACTATCTAATATTGCACAAGGTTCAGCTGTACTTGCAATGATTTTTCTTCAAAAAAATAATGAAGAGGAAAAACAGGTTTCAGTACCAGCATGTATTTCAGCTTATTTAGGTGTTACAGAACCAGCATTATTTGGAGTTAATATGAAATATAGATTTCCATTTATATGTGGTATGATTGGTTCAGCAGTTGCTGGAATATTCTCAGTATCTACAGGTGTTCTTGCAAATTCAATAGGAGTTGGAGGTATACCAGGAATACTATCAATACAGCCACAACATATGTTTATGTTTTTAATATCAATGTTGATAGCAATAGTTTTACCATTTGTATTAACAGTAACCATTGGAAAAAGCAAATTAACAATTAAATAAGGCTTAGTATTATAGAAAATATTTTTCTATAATACCTTTTAAATAGATTATAAATAAATTTTGGAATAATGTTTCATTAATAGAATAAATAGTATAAATATTTTATTCCATATAGCTATATAAGGAGAATATTAGACATGAAAGATTTTAAAAAAAGTACTATATATCAGATTTATCCAAAATCATTTAATGATTCAAATGGAGACGGAATTGGAGACTTGAGAGGAATAATCGCAAAATTGGATTATTTAAAAGAATTGGGAATAGACTGCATATGGCTTACACCATTTTATATTTCTCCACAAAGGGATAATGGATATGATATTGCAGATTACTATAATGTAGATCCTTTATTTGGAACAATGAAAGATTTCGAAGAATTAGTTGAAGAGGCTAAAAAAAGAAACATAGAATTAATGTTAGATATGGTTTTTAATCATACATCTACTGAACACAAGTGGTTTAAAAAGGCATTGAATGGAGATGAGAAGTATAAGAATTTTTATATATTTAAAAAAGGAAAAAATGAAGAAGCACCAACAAATTGGGTTTCTAAATTTGGAGGAAGTTCATGGGAATATGTAGAAAAGTTCGATGAATATTATCTTCATCTCTTCGATAAGACTCAAGGCGATTTGAATTGGGAAAATGACGAGGTAAGATCGGAGATATACAAAGTAGTTAATTTTTGGATTAATAAAGGGGTTAAAGGATTCCGTTTGGATGTAATAAATCTTATCTCAAAACCAGATATTTATTTGAATGACAATAGTGGGGATGGAAAGAAATTCTATACAGATGGACCTAAAATTCATGAATTTTTAAAGGAATTAAATGAAAATACATTTGGAAAATATGAGGATATTGTAACTGTGGGGGAAATGTCATCAACAACAATAGAAAACTGTGTACGTTATTCTAATCCGGAAGAAAAAGAATTATCAATGGTGTTTAATTTTCATCATTTGAAGGTTGATTATAAAAATGGTGATAAATGGACATTAATGGATTTTGATTTTAAACAATTAAAGAAATTATTTAAGGACTGGCAAAATGGAATGGAAAGCGGAAATGGATGGAATGCCTTGTTCTGGTGTAATCATGATCAGCCAAGAATTGTATCAAGGTTCGGAAATTGTTCTCAGTATCATAAAGAAAGTGCAAAGATGCTTGCAACATCAATTCATATGATGAGAGGAACCCCATATATTTATCAAGGGGAAGAGTTTGGAATGACTAATCCAGAATATACATCAATAAATCAGTATAGAGATGTAGAGTCAATAAATTTTTATAATATCTTAATAAATAAAGGTGTAGATAAAGAAAAGGCTATTGAAATATTAAGGGAAAAATCAAGGGATAATTCAAGAACGCCTGTTCAATGGAATAATAAGAAAAATGCAGGATTTACAAGTGGAGAACCATGGATTCCAGTTGGAAATTTATATAAAAATATAAATGCAGAAAATGCATTAAATGATAAAGACTCAGTATTTTATCATTATAAAAATCTAATAAGTCTTAGAAAGCAGCATGATGTTATTTCAGATGGAAGCTTCAATATTATATTAGAAAATCATGATAAGGTATATGCTTATACAAGAAGTTATAAAAACACAAATCTTATCGTGTTAAATAATTTTTATGGTGAAGATACTGAAGTAACTATAGAAAAAGAACTTATAGAGGGAAATAGCAAAATATTGATATCTAACTATAAGGATAGTGGTAGCTTAAGTAAAAATATAAAATTAAGACCATATGAATCAATTGTATATATAATAGAGAAATAAAAATTAAATGAGTTTCAGAATCATATACTATATGATTCTGAAGCTTATTATATTTTCAGTAATAATAGTAAATTAAAATATAGTATTACAATTTATCATTATTATTATTCATTTCATTGAGAAAAATATATAGAGTATGGTAAAATACTATTGGTGATGAAGATGAGTAGTAAATATTCAATTATTTATAATGAAATAGTGAATAAAATAGAAAATGGTATATATAAAATAAATGATCAAATTCCATCAGAAAGTGAAATTATGAATGAGTATTGTGTATCAAGAGATACTGCAAGAAAATCAATAAGTCGTTTGGAACAAAATGGTTATGTTTTAAAGAAAAAAGGAAAACGTGGCATAGTTTTAGATCGAAATAAATTTGATTTTCCAGTTTCAGGGGTTGTAAGTTTTAAAGAGTTGTCAGATAAGCTAGGACAAAATATTAAGACAAGTGTTGAAATATTGGAATGTATTATGCCTTCTCAGTCTATAAAAGATAAATTGGAAATTGGAATTAACGATAAAGTATGGAAAATAGTAAGGACAAGAAATATTGATGGTGAAAAAATTATTTTAGATAAAGATTATCTTGTTCAAAAATATGTAGATAACATTACACATGAAATATGTGAGAACTCAATTTATGAATATATTGAAGGAAAGCTTGGATTAAAGATAGCTTATGCCAAGAAAGAAATAACAGTTCAAAGTGCAACAGAAGAGGATAAAAGATATCTTGATATGAAAGGTTTTGATATGGTTGTAGTTGTAAAAAGTTATACATATTTAGATGATTCGAGTTTATTCCAATATACAGAATCACGTCATAGGCCTGATAAATTTATATTTGTAGATTTTGCACGACGTCATGCTTGAATATTAAAATAGATAAGTGGAGTATCACTTATCTATTTTAATATTCTAATAAAAAATATAAATGTACTAAGTTAAATAATTTCGCTAAACTCAGCTTTAGCGAAATTATTTAACTCAGTATTAATCTAAAAACAAATAAAGCTCCGTATTCAAAACAGAGCTTTATGATAAATAGAGAATAAATTATTTACTTAAAATTTCATTTGCTAAACTATTCATAATTTCAATGTCATTAGCTTTAGCTACAGATTTTATTGAAATTAAGGAGTTGCAGATTGAGATATTCTTCATACCCTCAAAAATAGCTTTCATGCATTTCCCAGCAGCTGGTGCCCATGAACTATTTTCTATAATTCCAACTTTTCTATTTTGGAAGTTTTTATGCTTTAAATGTAATAAGAAATCTTCCATACAAGGGAACATTCCACCATCATATGTAGCAGCAGCTACTATTAATTTATCGAAACGGAATGAATCTGCAATTACTTGTGACATATCAGCTCTTGAAAGGTCATATAATACAACATTTTCAGCACCTTTATCTTTAAGTATTTCAACCATTTTTTTAGCAGCATCTGCTGTATTTCCATGAATAGAGGCATAGGCAACAACAATACCTTCTTCTTCTGGAGTATAGCTGCTCCATTTATCATATTTATCTATATAATATCCTAAATTATCTTTTAGAATTGGACCGTGCAATGGACAGATTGTTTTAATATCTAATGTTGCAGCCTTTTTTAATAATGTTTGTACTGGTACACCATATTTACCAACTATATTTATATAATATCTTCTTGCTTCTGGAGTCCAATCTTCATCTATATCAAGTGCTCCGAATTTTCCGAATCCGTCTGCTGAAAATAAAATCTTTTCTGTTTTTTCATACTCAACCATAACTTCAGGCCAGTGAACCATTGGCGCCATAAAGAATTGAAGAGTGTGACTTCCTAAAGATAATTCATCACCTTCTCCAACAACAATTTTTTTATCTTCAATATCCATATCAAAAAATTGTGGAAGCATGTTAAAGATTTTAGCATTTCCTACAATCTTCATATCAGGATATTTATCAGCTAAATTTTTGATATTTGCAGCATGATCTGGTTCTAAATGTGAAACTACTAAATAGTCAATATTTCTTCCATCAAGAGTAGTTTCAAGATTTTTGAGCCATTCACTTCCGGCCCTCTTATCAACTGTATCCATTACAGCGACTTTTTCATCTAAAATTACATAAGAGTTATAAGAAACTCCATTTGGAATTTTGTATTGACTTTCAAATAAATCTAGTGTTTTATCGTTGACTCCAATATATTTTACGGAATCTGAGATATAAGTTTTGTTCATATTTAAACCCTTCTTTCAAAATATTATATTTATATACAATTACTAGAAATAATTAAATAATAATAATTATAAATTATATCATAAAATTAGTCAAAAGATTTAACTTATTGGCTAAAAAATAATAATTATCGATAAAAAATAAATATATTACTACTTTTATCTATATAAAAAAATATATTATTGATTTCTATAAGTATATTCTATATTTATTATACTATAAATAATACCATTTATATTTCAAATATGAGAATTTATTGTTGTAAATTAACAAATATATAACTGAAATATATTTAAAATATATGAATATTTATATATAATATATAAGATGTAAAGTAAAGATAGTAATATTAAATAGGAGGCGTTTTATGACATATTTAAGTTATATAGTAGATGTGTTTTTACATCTTGATAAATATTTGGGGGTCATAATAAATAATTATGGATTTGAAACATATCTTATATTATTTTGTATAATATTTTTAGAAACAGGTCTGGTTGTAACACCATTTCTTCCAGGTGATTCATTAATATTTGCAGCAGCTACTTTTTCAGCACTTGGAATGTTAAATATATATATATTGATAATAGTTTTAATTGCTGCAGCCATTTTGGGGGATACTGTAAATTATGAAATAGGAAGACATTTAGGTAACAAAATAATTAAAAGTGGTAAGTTTATAAAAAAAGAACACATAGATAAAACAAATAGGTTTTATGAAAAGTATGGTGGAAAGACTATTATTTTTGCAAGATTTATACCAATAGTAAGAACTTTAGCACCATTTGTAGCTGGTATAGGAAAGATGAATTATAAAAAATTCATTTCTTTTAATGCTGTTGGGGGGAGTTTATGGGTTCTGATTGTGACTTTATTAGGTTACTTTTTTGGGAATATAACTATTGTGAAAGAGAACTTTACTATAGTTATTATGGGGATAATATTCATTTCAGTTCTTCCAGTGATATTGAATTTATTTAAAAAGAAACAGCTTAGCTAAAAACATTACTTAAATCAATGATGGTTTATGAAATACTTATAAAAGTTTGATCTTTGAAAGGGGCACATTTTTAGAAGGGAATAGTAGAATGTTAGAAAGAATATGTGTACAATGCGGGAAAAAATTTAAGATTGAAGATTCAGAAATAGATTTCTATAATAAAAAGGATCTTAATTTACCTAAAAGATGTAAAGAATGTAGAGATAAAAATAAAAATAGTAACGATAAAAGCGAATTAAAAAAAGAGACTTCAAATAAAAGTGAAAATATAAAATTAAACAATAAGAAGAATAAGAATTTATGGAAGATAATAATAGCATCAATTGTTGTTATTATAGGATTATTTGAAGGAGGCGCTAATTACTATAGTAGTTTACACTCAAATAAAAATAATTCAACTGTACAAAAAAATACTAGTACATCAGAAAATAAACAAAATCAAGATAAGTCTTTAATATATGAGTTTAGAACAGCAAAAGATTGTGCAGATCACTTTAAAAAACATGGGAATGAGTTCGGATATAAGACTGAGCAGCAATATTTAGAAGGTGCAAACAGAGTAATTAAATCTTCCGATTCATTACATAAGAAAGAAAAGGAAGATGGGGATGATGTGTATTATCTTAAAGATAGTAATGAATTTGTAATAGTTTCTACTACTGGATATATAAGAACTTACTTTAAACCTGATGATGGAATAGCATATTATAATAGACAGTAATTTGGAAAGAAAACGTAAAATATAATATTTGAGTTAGAGGTTTTAAATTAAATACACCCATTATATAAATTATTTATGTAATGGGTGTATTTTTAATATAAAAGGTTTTGAATTAGATTAATTTATTAATACCATTTACATTAGCTTGATCTGTATCATCAACTGGAATTACAAGATATTTCTTACCCTCGATTATTTGATATTTTATCTGATCAAGCTTCTCAGGTTTTACTTGAAGTACTATATCATAATCTGAGGAAGAAGAATTTTCTAAATCAGAAGCAGCTTCTAAGTGTGCATCAGAATTTTTGACATATGATGAATCGCTATTTAAATCTTCATCAGTATTTTCATTTTCTAATAATGATTCATTTTCTGAAGCTATATGACTATTTTGATTTATAGATTCAAGATTAGTTTCAGAATCGTCTTTAAGGATTTTTAAAGATGATTCTGATTCATTATTTAGAGATTCTGATTCAGACATAGAACTTTCATCATTTAAGTTAGAGCTATTAATAAATTCTGCAGTATCTGAATTTTCTACATCAGATTTGAATGTTTGTTTTGTAATTTCAAGTTTATTTTCAAGCATTTTAACTTGCTTTTCTAGTCTTTTTTCTCTCTTTTTCTGTTCATTTTTTGCAAGAGTCTTAGAATCAATTAAATTATCAGCTAAAGGAGGTGTATCACCAAATTCATCTAAATAGGATTTCTCAATTTTTACTGATATTTCTTCAGGGACACCACTTTCAATAAGAAGATCTGAAATAGTATTGTCAGTAAGTAGAATAGGGTCTGCATCATCACCATTTACGGTATTATGATCATCTACGAGTGTATTTAACGTATCTTGAATTTCCATGAATATATTTTCGGATTTTTCATCATCACTTCCTACAGCATTACGAATAATATTTGTAAATACCTCTTTTTGTTCTGCAGCTGTTTGTTTTGAAGCACATCCAAGAGTACCTTCCATTAATTCAGGATGTGTATCTTTTGGATTTTTTGTATAATATATAACAGAATGTATGTCAGAACTTCTTTCTATAAAAGCAGGAAATATAAAACTATTAGTGGGACTTTCTACTACCCAATCCCTTGTACGAGCACCTATTCTATTATCGTCTGCATGATAGCTTAATCCTGGTTTTGATAGTGATACTGGACATATAGCACATAATATATATTCATAAACTTCTTCAGATTCATCTAATTTTGAATTATCTGTAGTTTTTGTAATAATATCATAAGCATCATGGAAGAGAAGTATCAAGAAATTTCCAGTATAATCGTAATTGTTTATAATATTATTGTAAAATTCATCAAGTAGAGCTTCATTTTTTAGTCCGCTTTTTTTTAGTTGCATAAGACTATACTGTCTTCCACCTTCTTCTTCCTCGTTAAAAGGAAATTCAAGTTCAAGCAGGTTGTTACCTATTGTTCCTGATAATGATTTTTTTGCAATTTCTAAATATTTAAAAAATTCATCTTCTTCAAGATTCAAAAAAGTTTCATTAAATTTTAATAGGATGTTTTTTTCTCCATTTACATAGCATCCACACATTTTAGTAAATGTACAGTCATCTTTTTTTAAACGTCTTTTCAATTCTAATATATCTTTCTTTCTCATATTCTATCCTCTCATTTCATGAGTTTTAATTAGTATATAATAAAGAATATTTTACCAAATGAAAGTACATTATTCAATCAAATTGTAATAAGAATAGTAAGAGATTATGATTATATAGGTTTATACATTAATGAATTTGTAAATATATTAATGTATAAAGTTAGTTATTGCGCGAGGTTCTTTATGTGGTAATTTTAAACCTGCTTTTTTTCCAATATTTATAGATTTTAAGAGCCAAGCCATGTTTCGGCCTAGAGTTCTCATAATTTGCATTCCTTCAAGATCTTGTCTAACTTTATCTGGAGTGTTCCCGTGTACCATATTCCAATATTGAGATGACACAATTGGCATATTAGAAATAGTGAAATATTTATTTAATTGATCAAAAGCAGCTGTTGAGCCGCCTCGACGGCAGCTTACAATTGCTGCACCAGGTTTGTATGCAAGAAATTTTCCTCCGTAAGCATAGAAAAGTCTATCTAGGAATGAAGTTAAACTGCCAGAGGCCGCAGCATAGTGTACAGGTGATCCGAAGATAATTCCATCAGCCTCTTTAACTTTTTCGATAGCTTTATTTACAGTATCATCATTAAATACACATCTATTATTAGATTTACATCCACCACAGCCAATACACCCTCTTATTGGCTGATTACCAATATGAAAAATTTCAGTTTCTATATTTTCAGCTTCTAATTCTTTTGCAATTTCATTTAAAGCAGTATAGGTACAGCCTTTTAATTTAGGACTGCCATTTATAAGTAATACTTTCATTTTTACACCTCATTTTATTTATAAACAATAATAAATTTGATACTATTACTATATAACAATATAGTTAAAAGAGGAATAACGTACTTTAAAGTAAGATACTATACAGAATGATAGTTATTAGTGATAGGAAAAATAATTTTTAGATATATTAGAAAAGGAGATTAAAGATGGAGTTTAGAAAAACAATTGAAGAAGATATTGATTATATAATGAATATTATTAAGCAGGCTCAGGAATATTTTAAAGAAGAAGGTATTGATCAATGGCAAAATAATTATCCTAATTATGAAACAATAAAGAATGATATTAATAATGGAGAAAGCTATGTATTGATAGAAAACAATAATATTATAGCTACTATAGCAGTTTCATTTAAAGGAGAATCAACATATAGTAAGATATATAATGGAGATTGGCTTACTAATGATAGATATGCAGTTATACATAGGGTAGCAGTTGATAATAGCTATAAAGGATTAGGAATATCATCAAAAATCATAAAATATGTTGAATTACTTTGTTTAGATAAAAAAGTTAGTAGTATTAAAGTGGATACTCATGAGCAAAACATGTCTATGCAAAAGTTGCTTGAGAAAAATAGTTTTGTATATTGTGGAAAGATCTATTTAGAAGATGGTAGCAGTAGAATAGCATTTGAAAAGATACTATAAAATATAAAATAATATGCGAAAAAATATTGTTAAAATAAAATGAGTGAGGGTTGAAATTTTAAAATATTACTGTATTATTTAAATGTATATAAATTAAAGAACGATTATTTGTAATTAATACACTTAGAAAGCTATAAGTAGATTTTCATATTTAAAATCTAAAGATTAGTATAAAGATTCACTTAAGATTTAGGGGGACGTTATGAAAAAATTAAAAGGTGTACTATTTGATATGGATGGAGTGATTTTTGATACAGAGAAAGCTTATCTTGAAACTTGGACCGAAGTTTTTCAAAGATATGGATATGAACTTAAGAAAGAAACATATATATCTATAATGGGAACTGGAAGAGATAACGCTGTGAGAACTTTTAAAAATGTTTTTGGAGAGATGCTTCCAATAGAAGAAATGTATAAAGTAAAAGATAAAATGCTTAAAGAGATAGTAGAAAGTGGAAAAGTTTGTATGAAACCTGGAGTTAAGGAGCTCCTTTTATATTTAAAAAAGAATAACATAAAAACTGCTCTTGCCACAAGTGCGAGAAGGTGGCGTGCAGAAATTCAGCTTGAAATGGCTGAAATTAATGGCTTGTTTGATGTTGTAGTATGTGGAGATGAAATAAGAAGATTAAAACCAAATCCTGAAATTTTTATTAAAACAGCAGGAAAACTTGAATTAGAACCTGAGGAATGTATTGTTATTGAAGATTCACCAGCTGGTATTAAAGCAGCTTTTGATGGAGGAATGTATGGTATTCATGTTGAAGATTTAAAAGAGGCTGACGAAAATATACTTAAATGTTGCAAGGCAAATTTTAAAAACCTTATAGAAATTAAGACATATATTAAGGAAGAAGTTCTCAAATAACAAAATTAAAATAGCTTTGATAACTATAAATTAATTGGAAAATGTTAGAGAGTTATCAAAGCTCCTCTTATTATTAATAGTAAAAATATAAAATAACTTATTTACTTTTTATACGGGTTTTTTCCCAAAAGTTTGACATTTTATATTGAGGATCATCCGTAACCTCTTCTCCAAACCATTTAGGTGGTGTAAATAAAACAGCATCTTCTGATGAATTGAATTCAATTTCTCCATAAAAAAACTCAGTTGACCTTCCTATATCTGTGACTCCTAGGGTTAATTCATGATTATTAACTGAATATTTGTAGAAATGTTTTTCAATAAAATCTTCTTCTTTTATATTGCCTACAACCATAAGTTCATTAAATTCTTTTTCTGTAAGTTCCTTCTGTACTTCAATTCGTTCAAGAGTTCCTTTGCTTTTAATGCATAATGCATAGGTGAAATTATCCTCGTCTGCTTTCCTTCGTGATCTTATACGAACTTCAGGATTTATACTTATATATGCTTGTTTATAAAAATATTCTCCGAGAATTTTAGTTCCTTTAGGTGCAGCAATTGATTTAAATAACCATTTTCTTTCTATTTCCATATGTATCAACCTTTCTAAATAGTATATGATTAAGTTTCTATTAGTGTTTATAATTATATTAGATTAATAGTATATTCTCTTTAAACCTAATACTCAAGTTACTATTATTATGATTTACTTCAATATTTTACATAATTAGCGTGAAATAATTTGAAATTAAATTATAGATGAACTAATTATATTTATTTGATTTTTACCATTTGTTTTTGATTTATACATGGCACTGTCAGCATTGTTCATGCAATCATGGATATTATCACAAGTATTTTCATAAACACCAATACTTAATGAGATTGGTCTTTCGGATTCATTAAGAGTATTTAGACGTTCAATTTTTTTCATAATGTCTTTTCCAATATCTATAGCTTCTTCTTCACTAGTATTAGGAAGAATAAGAATAAATTCATCACCACCAAACCTACCTGCATATCCCTTATTATCAGAAATATATATAAGTATTGTTGCAACATCAAGGATTACTCTGTCACCATATAAATGTCCATAAGTATCATTAATTGATTTGAAATTATCAATATCAATCATAATTACAGAAAATTTTTCATTCCAATAAATATATCTATCTATCATATTGGATAATAGTATTTTAATGTATTTATTGTTAAATAAAGAAGTTAGTCCATCTGTATTTAACTTTTCGAGTTTTTTTATACTTTGAAGATAATCAATAATAATATAAAAGGATTCTACAATTACAAAAAGAATACCACCATATAATGCAGAATAAGGATTAGGAATAACAGAGTTATTAACTAGTATATCATTTAATGCAGTTAAGCATAATACAATAAATGATATAAAGTTAAGCATTATATTTTTATTTTTGTTAATTAATTCTTTTATCATAAAAATTAAGACATATACAATAAATATTCCTACTATTATCTGAGGAACGGTTTGGATTCTATCATATATAATATTTGGTGTTAAAAGACATAATATTGTGAAACTCCAACCAAATAAAATAGCAGGTTTTTTTATATAAAGTCTATTATTAAAAATATCATTCAAAAAAAGAACATAAAAAGTTGCCCAAAGATAAAAAGTTATAGCAGCAGTTTTACTTATAACTTCAAAAGGGATGTTGGGAAAAAATTGAACTAATAATCGGCTATTAAATACTAGACAGCGCAAAATTAGTACTAAACATATTATGGAAAAATATAGATGTCTTTTTTGTTTTGTTCTAGCAAAGAAAAATCCAGCATTTATAATAAACATAATTAACATTATACCAATAGTGAATCCATCGACAGAAGTCTTTATAAAATTAAGTTTTGTTATGTTATCTTTTACTCCAAATATTGGAGAACGTAAAAATGGTTCTATTTCTCTATATACACTTGTATTTATAACAATATCAATTTGATTATTCTCTGAAGGAAAGAATAAATATTGAGGTCTATAGCTAGCTTTTTCATCATTAAAGTTTTTTCCAATTTTACCGTGTCCTCCATATTTAATATTGTTTATCCATATTTCTGAAGAAGTAAAAAGACCGTAAAAATAAATACCATAGATATCGTCTTCTGGTACTTGAATGCGTAGGTGTAATGTCATGTATCCACTTTTAACATTTTCTATTTGATTACTTAATCGTCCTGGTATAGCATAAAAGTTACTAGGGGTTCTCTTTTTTATATCTTCAGGGGTTAAGAGTTCATTGTAGTATAAATCCCATTGACCATTTAGCTTTACATTATTATTTTTTAAAATGGAATAATCTGAATATGTAATTGTCCCATTTTGAGCCTCAATAGTATCTGAAAAGTTTGCTGTTGGAATAAATACAGTTGAAATCATAATTATAATAATCAATAAAAAAAAGTGATTTTTGTATTTTAAAAACATAGTTATTAGCTCCTTTAAGAGTTCAGATAAATTTATGTGGATATATATATAATTTTAAAAATATTTTTTCTATATATTAAAGAAAATTTATAATGTAGTATACAAATATGATTATATTATACAATATTTTCATTAATTTGTAATTTAAATTAGAAAGTCACTAATGCTATCTGAAAATAAGAATAAATTATTAAGAATAATTATAAGAAATTAGTATTTATTACTTGGGATACTTTAGATATACAGAATGGGGTATTTGATAAATATTATGAATAAGGAGGTTTCATATATACTAAACCTCCTTAGATTTTAGAAATATTATTAACTCATGCTAAAATTTGAATACTTTTTAGGAGATACACCTACAGCTTTTTTAAATGATTTAAGAAAATTGCTGTAATCATTAAACCCACAATTAGAACATACATCATTTATACTCATTCCATTACTAAGCATAGATTTTGCCATTGAAATTCTTCGTGCCGTAATATATTTATTAATTGTGGTTCCAGTTGATAATTTAAATATTCGGCATATATATGATTCGCTTAAAAAGAAATGTTCAGAAAGATGTTCAATTGACATATTTTCAGAAATATTATCATTTATATAACGTATTATTTCTTGAATTTGATTATTATATTTATACTGTGAACTTGATAAATCCTTATTATCAACATAAATTTTAGTTATAGATGTAATAAGTTCTATAAAAGTTGCATGTTCAATCATGTCCGAACCAAATCCTTCACATGCAGCTATTTTATTTATAAAATACATGAATCTATTTTGCTGTTCTTTATCAAGACTGATTTTATGTATAAAATTATTATCACGATGAGTAAAGCAATAATTTAAGTCTGTTTTTGTACTAGATATTTGTTTTAAAAAATCAGGATGAATAGAAATAACTATTCTTTCATGAATCATTTGACTTATCTGAGATACATAGTGACTTTCAAACTGATTGATTACAAAGAGATCACCAGGATTGATATCATAAAATTTATTATCAATTAAAAACTGTTTACCTCCTGAGATTGAATAATAAATTTCATAACAGTCATGTATGTGTATTTTCATAGTTTCTTCTTCAGTGTGTAGATGAGCTATTGAAAAGCTTTTTGTTTTGAGACAGTTATCGATTGATTCTTTGCAGGATGTACAATTTTTCATCATAAACTCCTTTACTATATAATTAATATTTATAATTTAATTATATATCTATGTTCAATATTTGCAATATTTTGAGTAAAAAATCACAAGAAATAGAGAATATATATAGAGTATAATGAATTCAGAAAGTAAAACTAAGAAAAAAGGAGAGACAAATATGGATATAATGAAAAACTTCTCACTAGAAGGTAAAATTGCATTAGTTACAGGAGCATCATACGGAATAGGTTTTGCTATTGCTAAGTCATATGGTAAGGCAGGAGCAACAATAGTATTTAATGATATAAATCAAGAACTAGTTGAAAAAGGTGTAAAGGCATATGCAGAAGAGGGAATTGAAGCTCATGGATATGTATGTGATGTTACTGATGAAGAAATGGTAAATGAACTAGTTGCTAAAGTTGAAAAAGAAGTTGGAATAATTGATATTCTTGTAAATAACGCAGGGATAATAAAGAGAATTCCAATGCTTGAAATGAAAGCTGAAGACTTTAGAAAGGTAATAGATGTAGATTTAAATGCACCATTTATCGTTTCAAAAGCAGTAATTCCAGGTATGATTAAAAAAGGTCATGGGAAAATAATTAACATCTGTTCAATGATGAGTGAACTTGGAAGAGAAACTGTTGCAGCTTATGCAGCTGCTAAAGGTGGACTTAAGATGTTGACTAAAAATATAGCATCTGAATATGGTGAACATAATATCCAATGTAATGGTATTGGGCCAGGTTATATTGCTACACCACAAACTGCACCACTTAGAGAGTTACAGGCTGATGGTTCAAGACATCCATTTGATCAATTTATTATAGCTAAAACTCCAGCAGCTAGATGGGGAACTCCAGAAGATCTTACAGGTCCAGCTATATTTTTGGCATCTGATGCATCAGATTTTGTGAATGGACATGTATTATATGTTGATGGTGGAATATTGGCTTATATTGGAAAGCAACCACAATAATATAAATTATTTTCTATAAATAAATTAATATTAAATATGATAATAGAGTTTGATATTAAGCTAACAATGTGCGATATAATCTGTCTTAGTAATATACAGATTACGTCAAATTAAAATATTATTAAACTATGTTTTATAAAACTATAATTTAAACAATTGGAGGAATAAAAAAATGAAAATAGCTTTAATCAATGAGAACAGTCAAGCAGCTAAAAATGAAATTATATATTCTACATTAAAAAAAGTTGTAGAACCAATGGGACATGAAGTATTTAATTATGGAATGTACAGTGCTGA
The DNA here is from genome assembly GCF_006742065.1 of Clostridium butyricum. Classification (NCBI taxonomy): domain Bacteria; kingdom Bacillati; phylum Bacillota; class Clostridia; order Eubacteriales; family Clostridiaceae; genus Clostridium; species Clostridium butyricum. The sequence continues at coordinate 673,691 of NZ_AP019717.1, forward strand.
AGATGAAGCTCAATTAACATATGTACAAAATGGGATTTTAACAGCAATATTATTAAATTCAGGAGCAGCTGATTATGTTATTACAGGATGTGGAACTGGTGAAGGTGCTATGCTTGCATGTAATGCATTCCCAGGAGTATTATGTGGTCATGTTGTAGATCCATCAGATGCTTATATGTTCGCACAAATAAATGATGGTAATGCTATTGCTATGCCATATGCTAAAGGATTTGGATGGGGAGCTGAATTAAATCTTCAGTATATTTTCGAAAAGTTATTTGAAGGAGAGAGTGGACAAGGATATCCTAAGGATAGAGTTGTTCCAGAACAAAGAAATAAGAAAATTCTAGATGAAGTTAAGAAAATAACACATAGAGATATGCTTTCGATTCTAAAAGAAATAGACCAAGATTTATTAAAGGGTGCAGTAAGTGGTCCTAAATTCCAAGAATACTTCTTTGCAAATTGTAAATGTGAAGAAATTAAATCATATATCACTGAACTATTACAATAATCAAATAAATTTTTATTAATTACACTATATATTACAACTTTATATGTAAACGCATATAAAAAGCCGTAAGGAAATTTTCTTACGGCTTTTTATGTGTTAACATTTCTCAGGATAAAGTTTTAAAAATATATTTCTCACAAATGGAGAAACTATAAGTAAATTTAATGGTAATGCTACTATGAAGTTTTTCCAAACTGCATTAATGTAAGCATAAGGAAGAATAGGAGAAAATCCTACATTTATAAAGGCACCATAAAATGACATACATAATACCATACCACAAACCATGCAGAACGAAATTATAAGTATGCGTTTTATTACTGGATCATTATCTTTGATGAATTTCCCAGCGATATACTTCGCAATCTTTCCCACTATAAATAAATCTAAGATTAATGCTACAATAAATCCAGGCCAGTAATCATATAATAAATTTGAAAATATTTCACTTGAAAATCCTTCGATTAAAACCATATTATATATAGTCATACCTAAGACCATACATGCACACATCATAAGTGTAAAAATAAATTTTTCAGTTTTGTTTGTTCCCATTTTTAGTAACTCCTTTTAATTGAAAATTGTCAATTTAGTTTACAATCGATTTTAGCACATTTACCCATGAAGGTCAACTTTGTTGACTAAGTTATCATAGAGACTTATACTTTAAAGTAAATTTAAATAAGAAATTAAAAGTTATATATTGAGGAGAGATATCGATGAAGAACTATCTTGATAATATGAATCTTGTAGATCTTATAAGTGAAATGCATAAAATTTTACGAAATAAGGTTAACAATGTATGGGATAAAAATAATATTGAAAAAATAAATCAGACAGAATCGCATATACTGGGTATTTTGGGAAGAGAAAAAAGAACTGTAGCAGAGCTATCAAGAGACATAAATATATCAAGACAGGCAGCTCATAAATGTGTACAGAATCTAATTGAAAGAGGATATTTAACAGTTGAAAGCAGAGAGGGGAGCAATAAAGAGAAACTGGTACGTCTAACAGTTAAGGGAGAAAAGTGTAATGATGATATGTTATTTATAAAGCAGAAAATTGAAACAGAAATAATTGAAGAAATAGGGGAATCCTCTGTAGAAATTATTAAACTTTTGTTGAAGAAGAAGTGGATTGATTAGAAAAAATTACAAATAAATGTAAAGTAAGTTGACTAAGATATGTGTGGTTTTACTTTATAAATAGTATACAATTAATAATCAATAAATTAATTATTGACACTAACCTAAGGGATGAATTTATAATAATCTTGTGAGAAGTATATTAAGAGAATCGCTCAAAATAATTTCAAGCATTTGATAGTAATTATTATTAAATTTGTAGATTTAGAAATAGCTTAAGGAAAGGATGAATATACAATGAAGAAGATACCTTTTTCACCACCAGATATAACAGAAGAAGAGATACAGGCTGTATGTGAAGTTTTAAGAAGTGGATGGATAACATCAGGACCACAGCTTGCAAAGTTTGAAGAAGGAATAGAGGAATACTGTAACGTAGAGAAAGCACTTGCATTAAATAGTGCCACAGCTGCAATGGAATTAGTATTAAAATTTTTTGATATAAAAGAAGGAGATGAAATAATAACAACTCCTTACACATATACAGCAACATCAAGTGTTGCCGTTCATAGAGGAATAAAACCTATATATGTAGATGTAAAAAAAGATACATTTGAAATGGACATAGATAAAGTGGCAGAAAAGATAACAGAAAAAACAAGAGTTATAATGCCAGTTGATATCGCAGGAGTTCCTTTTGACTATGATGGACTTAAAAAAGTATTGAAGGATCTTGGAAGAGAAGATATTATGATACTTTGTGATTCAGCACATTCATTTGGTGCAAAATACAAAGGAAAGCCAGTTGGTTCACAATGTGATTTCCATTCGTTTTCATTCCATGCAGTTAAAAATTTAACTACAGCAGAAGGTGGAGCGCTTACTTTTAAGGATAATAATTATAAAGGAAATGAAGATCTATTAAAGTATTTAAGATTTACAGCAATGCATGGTCAATCAAAAGATGCATTAAGCAAAATGAAAGCTGGAGCATGGGAATACGATATAATAAATGATGGTCTTAAATGCAATATGACAGATATAAGTGCCGCCATTGGAAATGTTCAGCTTAAGAGATATAATAAGATGTTAGATAGAAGAAGAGATATTTTTAAAGTTTATAGTGATATATTAGGAAAAGAAGATTTTTCAATAATACCATTTACTAAAGATGACAATGGAACAGAAACTTCATATCATTTATATCTTTATAGAGTAAAAGGATTTAATGAAGAAAAGAGAAATAAAGCAATTCAGATTTTGGCAGAAAAAGGAATAGCAACAAATGTACATTATAAGCCACTTCCAATGCTTACATTGTATAAAAATTTAGGTTATGATATTAAAGATTATCCAAATGCATATGCTATGTATGAAAATGAAATAACACTTCCAGTCTACAGCACATTAGCTTTAGAAGATGCTGAATATATAGCACGTGAAGTTGTAAATGTAATAAAGGAATTAATATTATAAAACTTGAACCGAACATTTAGAAGACTGGTACAATTTAGTGCCAGTCTTTTGAAATTAAAAATAAATTAACAGCAAGTTTGTTGAAAAGTTTCTATTGACTTTACATATATATTTTTGAGTATAAATTTTCAACATGTGTTTATAGTTTGAATTAAGTGAGTTTTAAGAATAGTTTATATAAAGTTAAACAAATCTGATAAATACAAATATAAGTATGACTTTTTGTATACTTTTTGAAAGTTTTTAATATTTGTCGAACGAAAAAATGAAAAAAATATCAAAAAAAGTAGAAAAAACATGAATAATATGATAAACTTAATTCAAGCAAAAGATAAAATTTAATAAAGAACAAAAGAGAAAAATTATTGAAAACATGAGATAAACTTTTATAGATTACAAAAGAAAAAAGAATGTAGAAAAACAAAAGATAGAATTTTAATGAGAAACTAAGGAAAAATATATTAGATAACAAAAGATAAAATTTATTGTAAAGCAGCAAGCACTGGATATTTTATTCAGCTTGTTGCTTTTTTGTTAAGAAGTTAAATATTATCTTAATTTTGAGGGTGAATTCAGTTTGATTTTTAACTATTTTTAATTTTATATTTGACACTTACCTAAGGTAAGATATTAATATAGAGGTATATGAAAAACTTTAAAATTTTAATATTACTAATTAAAGTGTCATAGAGGGGGAAGAAATTTGAAAATAGGTGAATTTGCTAAAAAATCAGGAGTAACAGTAAAGACTTTGCTTCATTATGATAAAATAGATCTTTTAAAACCTTCATCAAAAACTGAAAGTGGTTACAGAATTTATTGTGAAGAAGATTTTCTAAAACTACAGCAGATTACAACGCTTAAATTTATAGGATTATCATTGGGAGAAATAAAAACTATTTTAAATGAGAGTGGTGAAAATTTAGAGAATATGATCAGTATTCAAAAAAAGGCTTTAGAAGAAAAAAAGAGACATATTGAAGAAGTGATAAATGTTTTTAATAATGCACAAAACTCTGCTAAAGAAAAGGGATTTCTTGATGTGAAAAATTTGATAGATATAATTAAAATAACTGGCATGGAAAGGTCTGTTAAAGAACAATATAAAAATGATAAAAATCTTAAAATTAGAACTAACCTTCATAGTTATAATATAAATAAAGTTGATTGGGATCAATGGTGCTTTGGTAATATTTCATTTCCCCAAAATGCAAAAGTATTAGAGTTAGGATGTGGAAGTGGGAAGTTTTGGTGCAGAAATGCTGATAGTTTAAGAAAAGATTTGAATATTTGTGTTTCAGATTTTTCTAAAAGCATGTTAAAGATTGCAAAGGAAAATCTAAAAGATATAAAACACAAATTTATTTTTAAAGAAATAAATGCGGAAAACATTCCTTTTAATGATGATACTTTTGATGTGGTTTTTGCTCAACATATGATTTATTTTGTTCCAGACATAGATAAAGCACTAAATGAAATAAAAAGAGTATTATGTCCTGGGGGTATATTTTATGTGACTGCAAATTCAAAATATTCTATGGAAGAGTTAAATAAACTTGTGGAAAATTTTGATTCAAAGAGTGGTCTTAATAGTAATGGATATTCTACAAGATTTGAATTAGAAAATGGTAAAGAAGTACTTGAAAAATATTTTAAAAATATAGATGTAAATATTCTTAATGGTAAAATTATTATTGATAATCCTGAACCAGTTGTTTCATACAAAGCATCAACTATTCAAGGCAGTAAAATTCTTATTGGAGATAAGCGGAAGGAATTTAAAGAATACTTAAAAAAGTATATTAAGATTAATAAGACGATTTCTATTACTACTAAAACATGTATGTTTAAATGTGAAAAATAAAATACACAATTATTATATATTTGCCATATTTAAAAGTCACACTATCATTTATTAGATAGAGTGGCTTTATTTTTTATACAAATTAATATTGACACTGACCTTAGGTATGAGAGTATTCTTTTAAAGAACCTAGAAATAATTAAAGGAGATTAAAAAATGGATATACAATTAGTTGATTTGAAAGCTCAATATAAAATATTAGAGAATGAATTAGATTATATAACAAAAGAGGTGTTATGCAGTACAAATTATATTATGGGAAAGTATGTTGCAAACTTTGAAGAAGAATTTGCTAAATATATAGGAGTTAAACATGCTATATCTGTAGGTAATGGCACAGATGCACTTGTACTGGCGCTTATTGCTTGTGGTATTGGAAAAGGGGACGAAGTAATTACTACTCCATTTACTTTTTTCTCAACAGCAGAAAGTATTTCTTCTATTGGAGCTATACCAGTATTTGTAGATGTAAGAAAGGATACTTATAATATTGACCCAAATAAGATTGAAGAAAAAATAACAGAAAAGACAAAAGCTATAATGCCTGTACACATATTTGGTCAGCCAGCAGAAATGGATCAAATAAAAGAAATAGCAAGAAAACATAATTTAATGGTTATTGAAGATGCAGCACAGGCTGCAGGTTCCGTATATAAGAATGAAAAAATAGGATCAATTGGTGATGTTGGGTGTTTTTCATTTTTTCCTACTAAAAACCTTGGATGTGCTGGAGATGGGGGGATGATTACAACCAATAGTGATAGTATTGCTACAATAATTAAGGCATTAAGAACCCATGGAAGTGGAGAAAATGGACAGAAAGCATATAATCTTTTAAATAATATAGATGAAAATATAGAAAAGAGTGAAATATATGATGATACTGTTTATAATCCACAAAAATATTACAATTACCTTATTGGATTTAATACAAGACTGGATGCAATTCAAGCAGGTATATTGAGTGTGAAATTACCTTATTTAGATAAATGGATAGAAAAAAGAAATCTTAATGCAAAGGTGTATTATAAAAATTTAAAACATACAGATTTAATTCTTCCTAAAATAATAGATTCTGTGATATCAGGTTTTAATATGTTTGTTATTCAATCTGAAAATAGAGATGAACTTGTAGAAAAATTAAGAGAGAATGGAATAAGTACAGGTGTTTATTATCCAGTTCCAATGCACTTACAGAAAGTATATAAAAACCTTGGATATAAAAAAGGAGATATGCCAAATGCTGAATATCTTTCGCACAGAACATTTGCAATTCCTATTTATCCTGAAATATCAGAAGATGAACAAAACTATATAATTAAAGTTATTAAGAAATAATTTGTTATATGTAACTTATTATATTTAATATCAATAATAAGTTAAACATATAATTAATATTAAAATAGCTACCTCTGGCTAAAGGTAGCTATTTTTTAATATTTATAAATAAAGGTAGTAATATAAGTAAATGAAAACCTAACATTTTAATTCTTGACTTATTATAGAAATTTATTCAAAAAATTATTATTTTTATTAGAATTTATAAAAAATAAGATTAATTATAAAAAGGTTAGATTTGATTCACAAAATGAAAATGAGGTAATTTAATAAAAATTTGTGAAATTTACATTTATTATTTTGAATATTTGTGATTGCTAAGAACAAAAACGATTTTTTTGAATAGTATAGCTATTATGGATAATAAAAAGAGGTAAATTATGATGATAGGGATAATTGTTATAGTAGTATGTGTATTATTTATAAATATAGAAATTTCAAGAAAAAAATACGATGAGACGAAAAAAGAAGACGAAAAAAAGTTACTAAGTAAAATTGCTAAAGAAAATAAAAATGAAACTTTAATGAATAATATAGTAGATGCTTCAAAAAGTGAATATACATACGAGAAGATGATTAAAGATTTAGTTTTATTAAAGAAAAAATACAGAGACAAAATAGATTTAAATATATTAGGAACAACCTATGATAATAGAAATATATATGAAGTTGTTTTTGGAAACATTTTATCAGAAAAACACATTCTTGTACATGGAGGAATTCATGGACGTGAATATTTAAATTCTTTGTTATTAATGAAACAGCTTGAACATTATCTACAATCATACGAAATAGCTGAATATAAAGGAGTTCCTTATAGGGAATTGTTTAAAAATATTGTATTTCATATAGTACCTATGGCTAATCCAGATGGAGTAACCATTAGTCAGATTGGAATTGATGGTATAAAAAATTCATATTTAAAAAAGCTTATAAATAAGTGTTATTATGAAGATATTGAAGATGCATATACTAGTGATGATTATGAAAATTATCTAAAAAAATGGAAAGCAAATGCTAAAGGTGTAGATTTAAATAGAAATTTTAATGCTTCATGGAATTTAATTAATCAATCACCCCATCCATCTTTTGAAAATTATAAAGGAAAGTGTTATGAATCGGAATTAGAAACAAAAGCACTGATAAAATTGACTAATAGGTATAGATTTATAGCTACTATAAGTTATCATTCTTCAGGAAATATAATATACTGGGATTATACTAATAGTCTGAAGAAAAATGAGTGTAGCAATCTAGCTGATATTGTTAAGGAATGCACTAAATATGAAAAAGCTATGAGTGATTCTAATTATAGTGAAGTGGTTTCAGGTGGATATAAAGATTGGGCTTCTTCGAAAAGTAAAAATCCAATACCCAGTATTACAATAGAAACTGGAGAAGGTGACTGTCCTTTAGATATATGTGAATTCAAAAAAATATGGAAATATAATGTGGATATATGGGCGGCATGTGCATATGAATTAAGTAAACATAAGAAAAAATGATCTATATTTATTGTTTAATTATGTTATTATAGGAAATTTTAATAATACATTTTGTCTAGTTTTATGGTTATAATATAAATGGACAGGATATTTCAATATAAAATATAATATAACTATTTAGACAACATTAAAGCAGTATATGAAATCTATATACTGCTTTAATTATTTGAAAAAAAAACCACAATAAGAAGTGAATAAGTAAACAAACATAATAATTATATTTGTGGATTAGAGTATATTTATAGGAAATAAGATTCTATTTAAAATTTAAATTTAAAATGTTAGAATGATTTCAATGTCTAACAAATGGACATCAAAAATTAAATATTCAGGGGGTACCTATGATAAAAAGAATTAGTAAATTAGCAACATTAATTATGGTAGCAGGAACAACTATTTCAATAATACCAACAGTATCTGCAAATGCAGCCGTGGCATTACAAACTTTAGATGGAACAATGAGTTCTGTTCAGGCATTTGATAATGGCAGATATCTATATGATGGATATAAAGATGCAACAGATGATACAGAAATTTATTTTTTTGATGGACATAAAGATATAGCATTAAAGAATTTAGATGGAGCTTATAAAAAGTATGGTAAAAATTATGTTACTTTTTTAAATGATAATAGTATAGTTGATTTAACAACTGGAGAAGTCTTAGATGAAACTACTGATTACAAAAAAGAATTTTTAGAAACAAAGCTAAAAAGCAAAGTGGTAAAAAAAGCAGAAAGATATTCGAATACACAAAATCTAGAATATGTTGGGCAATTAGATAATAAGACATTTGATAATGAATGGTTTGAATATAAATTAACTAATGAAAATAGTAGTGAAACATATACGTTATTTGTAGATGAATCTGGGAAGTATATTGATTCCACAGAAAATTTAAATATTATACATTATTTAAAAGATGGAAGAAAAATAGAAATAAAAACATATGAAGATTTAAATTTAAATGGATATGATGTTGTTTTTGGAAAAGCAATATTTTCAGATAAAGATTATATATATAGAACTGTAAAACTTGCAAATAAAGCAGATTCATCTGATACTGAAACATATATTCAAAAAATAAGCAAAGAATCAGGTAATATTAAAGATGGAGCGTATCTTCCCAAAGATGTGAAAAGTTATAGTTTGTCTGATTTTGGGAGTTTTGATGTGAATTCAGAAAAATTCAATGGAATAGACATATTAGCAAAAGGCGAATCTTTATATACTATAAATTTTGTGGATTCCAAAATAACAATGAAAAAATATGATTTTGTTAAAGAAAGAGACTTTAGTGATACAGCAGTAACTAACGACAGGTTATATAAATTAGTTGAAGATACAGAATATAAAGGCATTAATAATGAAAAGATAGATGCATACGATATAGATAAAGATAATAATTTATGGATTTTAAATAAAGGAAAAATATCTAGAGTAAATGGAAATAAGCTTGATGAAATGTATACTGTAGAAAGAAATATGAAACAAATTTCTGTTTATGATGAAAATGATATTGTTGTCTGGAATGGAGAAGAGGGTATATATTCTACAGTTGGAGGTACAACTTTAAAGTTAGGATGGACTAAATACCCAGATGGAACTTGGTCATATTTAAAAGAAGATGGAAGTAAAACTACAGGCTGGGTAAATGATAGTGGTACATGGTATTATTTAGATGATAAAGGAATAATGCAGACAGGATGGCTTAAAGAAAAAGACACATGGTATTATTTAAATGAAAATGGTTCTATGAAAACTGGATTTTTCAAAGAAGGCAAAAATAATTACTATTTAGATAATACAGGTGCAATGAAAAATAATGGATGGAATATGATTGATAGTACATGGTACTATTTTAATGAAAATGGAAGTGCAAAAACTGGATGGTATCTTGAAAATAATTTATGGTACTACTTTAATGAATCAGGGCAAATGTTAACAAATACAGTAGTAGATGGATATAAGATAGGTAATAAAGGTTTTTGGGTTAAATAGAAGAATAATCTTTTACAAGGCTGATTGGAATTGTTTTTAATTTCAATCAGCCTTGTATATTTTTTAAATAAGTATTCTTAGTAGTTAATTCCTGCTGGTTTTACATTTTTCTTATCATCTTGTGAACATGGAGTAACACCAAATGTCATGTGGCAATTTGGACAAACTGTCACAAAGGTCTTCATTGTAAATTCATTACCACATGAGCAAAGAATTGAATGGGGAATATTTAAACTCATATCTGCCTTTCCTTTTTCTCTTACTTTATCTACAATAGCTTTCCCATCTTTTTTATGGGTTCCACAACCACAACTCATAGTTAATCCTCCTTAATAAATATAGATGATAGAAGTATATATTATATTTTAATAAAAAGCGGTATCCTATGTTACAAAATAAATTATAGTTATATAAAATTTAAAAATATAAAGTATATTATAAAATAATTTTAAAATATGAAACCATGTATTAAAATAATTGTAATATTATAGGAAAATATGATAAAATTAAAATAATTATATATAAATAAGGTGGTTAGTTTATGAGTTATGAAAATAAAGAAATATATACTAATGAACCTAAAAGAATATGGAAACAGGGAAATAATCCTTATAGAAGTATAGTTTTTTGGGGATGGAATAATACTAATGAACCTAGTTTCTTAATACTTTATGGTATTCATGATTTTAAGGAAAAAAAAAGCTATTATGTAGATGGTAGCGATGTAGAAAGATTTGAAAACGTATTAGATGATTATGTGACTTATACAAGTTATAATATATTAAATGGAAGAGAAGGGCATCTACCATCTTTTGAAGCAGTAAATATAGTTGAGGATGGAGGATATTATAATAGGGACAAGCAACATGAATTTCCTAAAATGTATTATAAGAAAGATTCACGCTCTGATGGGTGGTCTAGAAAATTAAATGATGATGGCATAGTTAAAGAATACAAAAAATTTGATGAAGGTTATGGAATAAAAATTCCTTATTTTGAAGAGTTTTCTTATTCAGAATTAGTTAATATGGTGTTAAATTCAGGTATGGTTTTTGAAAATTTCAGATTTGCAGAAGATCCAAATGATATTCTTAATATTCCTGAAAATTTAAATGATTATTATGAATTGCTATGCATAATGATGAGCAATAAAAATTTATATACAAGAAAGAAAAAACTTATAGAGTTATTAGAAGTATGCAAAAATACTGATATTTATAAATATATATTTAAATTTGGAAGTACAGAACTTTTAAGTGGATTATTTTTAGAATCTGCCAAAAGAGAGATAAAAGAGTTTATAGATGAGGCGCAATTTATACATAAGGAGAATATACATTATTCAGAAATATCATATGTACAAGGTTTAAAAAGATGTGCAGAAATATATTTAAATTCAGTTAATAAAGAAAAAAGAAGAGAAAGAGAAAAGTGGATAAAAAATAATATATGCAATATTGATTTAAATATAATAAAGCTTGATAATAAAGAGATTCCGCAAGGACAAACATTAAATGGATCAAGATATAGAAAATTATCACTTCAAGAAAAACTTAAGGAATATAATGGCCATTATGAAAGAAAAGAAAATGGTGGGTGGGACTTTGTAAGAGTAAGATTTAAAGATAGATATAAAAAAGGTCCGTTTAATGATGGAGTTGTATTTGATATAAAAGCATTTAAAAATACAATTCAAGAAGCAGAAGCATATAAAATGGCAGATGTAATAGGGAAAATAGCGTATTATCTAGATGCACCAAGATTGCACTACTATTTTAAAGGAAATAGTTTAAATAAAGAACTAAATTATTTTAAAAGATATGTAAGAAGAATAATAGAAAGTTATTCTGAAAATGATCCTGAAAAATTTATGGAGGCTGTTACATCCTTATTTACAAGCTATACAGAAGATGATTTCTTGTGTAAATTTAAAGGTAATTTCCAGTTTAATTATTATATTAAAAATTTATTATATTTTGATTTTAAAGAAAAGCCTCCAATTGGATGGGATAACTGGAGAGAAAGAAGTGATTGGATGGAAAATGATCAGCTTCTTAAGCTTAATGGAAGATATGAGTATAGAAAAGATATATGGGATAACCATTTGGAAAAGGTTTTATATATTGCATCCAATGCACAGATAAATGTAATACTTAAAGCATGTTATTTTATATTGAAGGAATCTGAAAAGACTATTGATTTAATAGAAAAAATGAATTATAGAGACATTATAAAAGCTGCAAACTCAGCATATGAGCCATTGGCTAAGATGTTCAAGGAAGTTCTTGAACGAAAGTTAGATAAAGAAATAATTTTTGATTTTAGCATAATGTCAGATTTAATGAATAATGACAATAAAGAGATTAATAATCTTAGTATTGAATATTTTAAAAGAACTAATGGATATATTACAAGCAATAATATTTTGGAACTAATGTTTTTTGATGATTTAGAAAAATGGACGGAATATATTAAATTTAATATAAATTCAATAGATCCACATAAATATGGAGAATTTATTAAGGCCTTTATTTGTTCTGATGATAGATTTAAAGATTCTTCAATAAATCTTACAGAAGAAATAATCAATACAATTTCAGAATCAGTAAATAAGGTAATGGACATGACTTATGCAGAAAAAAGTGAGATATTAAGAAATTTAATAACATTAATATTAGAAAAAGGTTCAATGGAGCTATTTATTGAAAAATATATTGAAGAAGTTATCTTCGCATTCTCAAATTCCGAAATTAAAGGTATATTAATAGATTTTACTTTTGATAAGAATAGAAGTTTAAGTAGTAGAAATAACATGCTTTTAAATTTAATAGATTCAATAGTAAATGATAGGATACCTTCAGATAGTACAATAATAAAAGTTTTAGAGATTGGAACCTCTAAATGTTTGAAAACATTATTTGAAATATTAACAATAAATGAAAAAGAACTTATAGTAAGACATTCTACAATGCTTATTTTGTTTGAATGTGATGTTTTAATATTAAATGAAAAGGCCAAGGAAATCTTTTATCTTATGGGAGAAGAAAGTAGAATTATAATGCACAAAATGATAATAGATTCTCCGATTGAGAAGGTTCATAATTTTGGACTTGAAAAGTTAAAAGAAATATATGGAGATTTTGTTCCATCTGAATTTATAATGCAGATGCTTGAACATCCATCAGAACAGATTAAAGGATATATTGCTAATAAGTCTGATGCTATTTTGAATAGTCTGGGACAGGGAAATGAAGATCTATTTATGTATTATGCAAAAACCTTATTATTCCTTCCTAATAAAGTCAGAAAAAATAAGGATTATATATATGAAGCATTATATAATTTTTCAAATAAATATAAAGGGAGAATCTGTGAAGTAGAGGAGCTTTTACTAAATATGGGTGGGTCAAACATAATAAAAGATAAAGAAAAAGCACTTGTGACTTTAGCTAAAATAAGAAAGGAGAGAGTAGTATAATGAAAGTTAAATATAATTATGCAAGTCCATCTATGTGCACTGGAAATGGAAATAAAACTACTCTTGGTATGAGTACTGATTTAAGTCGTGACGAAAAGGTATCATTTTTAGGAAAACTTAAACACCCACTTATTTTTAGAGATGCAATGTTAATGCTTAGAGAAATTGTTATTTCTGATACATCCATTAAAAAGAAAGAAAGAGAAGATTTTTTTGCATGGCTTGAAGGTGAGATAGAAAGAAGAATACTTGTACATGAGCAATATATGCCAAATGTTAGAGATGAACTTACGAATAATATGGATAATCTCATTACAGAAATCAAAGTAAAAGATGATGAAATAGCAAAACTCTATAAGCTAAAAAATGAAATAAAGAAAGAAATAGATAAGCATGATGTATGGAGAGATTATAATAATATTGAAAGACATTTTTGGAAATTTATTAAAGACAGAGATTATGATTTATGGTTTGTATTAGATCCTGTAATTACTGTTCATAAGGATATTGTTTCATTTGAAGCATTTTCTATAGATGAATCAACATATGGATGCTTATCTATAAATATGGATGAATTTGAACTTTTAAAGGAACCTGAACTTGGGACAACAAATATAGATTTCAGTCATAAGCTTGCAATGGAAATTGAAAGATTTAGAACGTATAATGAAGTGAATTTATCTGTAAATCCAGAAGGATTTTCAGTTGAAAGTGGTATAATGCCAGAGCACGTTGAAAAGAAAATAGAACTTCCAGATACTTGGATAAAGGGCTTTAATCAGGTTTCAGCAGCAGCAAGCCTTGGTGGAATTGATATTGAACTTACAAAAACTGATATGTATGATATATGTTCGTTTTTAAGGAGACATAAAGAAAAGGAAAGTCCAAGATATATGAAATGGATATTAGATCCAGGCAAGAATGTAAAAATTCTTTTTGAACCATTTAATAAAATACTTACACTTGAATCAGTGTACAATGGTGAAAAGAAAAGAGAAGAAAAAATATGGGGAAGAAGAAGATGGCTTGTAATTGAAAAGATACTTCCGCTTAGTAATAGCTTTAAAGTTAGATTGCTTGGATTTGGAATGCCACAATTTATTGTAGCAGATATGGGATATATGAATATGACAATAGGTTTTACATCATGGTCATCTAACGATTGGGTTAAGGGAACTGCTTTTAATATAATGGGAGGTTTTATTGGGGAAGGAAATTATAGTAAGATATATGAACTTCTCAAAGAGAGACGTGAATTGTCAATTGATGAAATAGTCAATGAATTTAAAGATGATACAAAATCTCAATGTAAAGCAGGAATAGGAAGACTATTAAAAAAAGGTGAAGGTTATTATGATCTTGTTAATGATAAAGTAAGATTTAGAAGATTGATAGCTGAATCACTTCCAGAGGAAATGTATGAAACTACAGAAAAAGAAAGAAATGTTCAAAAGCATATTGATGAAGGACTTGATGGATTCACTATAAGTTTAAATGATGAGGGTGAGTATGTATTTAAACACTCAATGAAAACTCCAAATCCTAAAAAAGGAAAGTGGAAATACTATAGAACTCCAGATTTTGATCGTGAATATGATTATACAGATACAGAATTAAGAATAGATGAAGATGGTTCTATAACTAATGTGAAATGTGATTGCAGAGAATTTAAAAAGGGTTCAAGGAATATTTCAGAACCATGTGAGCATATTCTAGCGTTATATCTAATTTCAATAAAGTTTTTAAAGGTTGAACTTGAACATGGAAAAGTGTATAAAATTAATGATATTATGGAGAAGTTGTTATGATAGAAAACAATAGAAATAATATAGATAATAAACAGAATTACAGAAGTGCTGTAAATACAATGGGAAAAAAGGAATTCACATTACTAAAAATGCAGGAGTATGGATTCTGGCCTGAAAATCTTCCCACCCCTTATGAAAAGCAGTCTAATGAGAGTCCAGAAGAATTTAAAAAAAGAAAAGAGCTTTTAGAAAAATATGAAAAGATAATAAATGATATTAATGATTTATATAAAGAAAAAGATGTTATAAATAATAAGTTAACAGAACTTAAGAAAAAGTATGATGATACATGGGATTATGAAAAAATAAGAAAAGATGTATCTCAAATTATAATGAAAGAATCTATAGAAAGACGTAAAGAAATAAAGACTCTAAGAGCATTAGAAAAAAAGAATAAATCTGAAGCTTGGAGAAAGAAAAAAAGTGAAAATATAGTTTATATAGGAAACGGTTATTCTAAGGGTTTATATAAAAAAGATACAAATAAAGAAAAACTTTTAAAAATTGGACTTCCTATTATTAAAGATGATAAAGAACTTTCAGAGCTTTTAAATATTGAATATAGGCAACTTAGATTTTTAACCTACCATAGAGATGTTGTTAAATTTGATAATTATACAAGATATACAATTCCTAAGAAAAAAGGTGGAGAGCGTAATATAGCAGCACCCAAAATGATACTTAAAAATGCCCAAAGAAAAATACTTGAAGAAATTCTTTATAAAATACAAATAAGTGAAGATGCTCATGGGTTTGTAAAAGGTAAATCAATTGTATCAGGTGCTTCAGTCCATACGAAGAATTCTGATATTGAGCTTCTAATAAACATGGATTTGGAAAATTTTTTCCCAACAATAACTTTCGAAAGAGTAAGGGGAATGTTTCAGAATTTTGGTTATAGTGGGTATATAGCTTCGTTGCTTGCTATGATATGTACATATTGTGAACGTATGGAAATGAAAGTAAAAGGGGAAACTGTATATGTAAAAACAAGTGATAGAATACTACCTCAAGGATCTCCAGCAAGTCCTATGATTACAAATATAATATGCAGCAGACTTGATAAACGTCTTAATGGACTTGCTTTAAAATATGACTTTATTTATTCTAGATATGCGGACGATATGAGTTTTAGTTTTAACAAAGGTAATATGGTTATGGAGGAAAATGAACATATTAACGTTGATAAGATACTTGGAATAATATCAAAGATAATTCGAGAAGAGGGCTTTGCAGTAAATAATAAGAAAACTAAATTTTTAAGAAATAATAATAGGCAATCTATAACTGGAATAGTTATCAATGGTACTGAAATAGGAGTTCCTAAAAAATGGGTTAAAAATCTTAGGGCAGCAATATATAATGCATCAAAGCTTAAAGAATGTGGATCGAATATACCAAGTGATGTTATAAATGAGATAAAGGGAATGACTGCTTGGCTTGAATGTGTAAATAAAGATAGATATTATAAAATAATAAAGAAAAGTAAAGAATTATTTGAATAAAATTAGAAAATATGTTGAAATATACATAATTTATGATATAATAATAACATAAGTTATGTATATAAATAAATTTCCTGGCCTTTTTGCTATAGTGTTGCGCTATGGCTGTGATTTGTCAGAGATACACCATTAAGTTATGCGCAATTTAGCTCCGCGACACTAACTGTGCACATTTAAAACCTATCCTACGGTTATGTGACAGTTAGTGTGCTCCGCCTAAGTGTCATAACAGAATATTATGATTGTTAGCAGGAAATTTATAAGATGTGAAAATCGCCTTAATTAATTTTAAGGCGATTTTTTATTTTATTTAAAACAATAAATATATATATAATATTTAGAATTTAACAGAAATTTAGATATTTATACGTTTAAATGAAAAAAATTAAAAATTTAAGTAATTGATATAAAAAATATATTGTGGTAAAATGATTTAAATTAATAAATGAGTTTCGTATAATTCCAATAATATGGTTTGGAAGTCTCTACTAGGAACCTATAATTCCTAATTACGAAGAAAATTTTATGCAAAGATGCATGTTTTTTCTTCGTAGTTAGGAATTTTTTTTATAATTAAGGAGGAAATTATGGATATATTAAATTTACCTAAAATAGAACTTCATTGTCATTTAGATGGCAGTGTAAGACCAGAAACGATGATTGATATAGCTCGAAAGGAAAATATAAAAATACCTTCTTTTGATATAGAAGATATAAAAAAAAGAGTTATAATACCAATAGAGTGTGAATCATTAAACGAATATTTAAAAGCATTTACAATCCCAAACTTAGTTATGCAGTCAAAGGAAAGTTTAAGAAGAATAGCATTTGAGCTTTATGAGGATGCGGCAAAAGAAAATGTTAAGTATATGGAAATAAGATTTGCACCAATACTTCATACAATGGAAGGTCTTAAAATTGATGAAGTGATAGAAAGTGTTTTAGATGGAATTAATGATGCAGAAAAACAATACAATATTAAAGGAAATTTAATACTCGGATGTATGAGATTTATGTCTATAGAAAAAGCTTATGAAGTTATAGAGGCAGGAAAAAAGTTCATTGGAAAAGGCGTTGTTGCAATTGATTTATGCGCAGCAGAAGAAGAAGGCTTTTGTAGAAAATTTGTAGAGCCAATGAAACTTGCTAGAAAATATGGTTATAGGATTACAATTCATGCAGGGGAAACAGGAATCGGTAAA
The DNA here is from genome assembly GCF_006742065.1 of Clostridium butyricum. Lineage (NCBI taxonomy): Bacteria > Bacillati > Bacillota > Clostridia > Eubacteriales > Clostridiaceae > Clostridium > Clostridium butyricum. The sequence continues at coordinate 691,469 of NZ_AP019717.1, forward strand.
AATGTATTAGAAGCTGTTGAGCTTTTGGGTGCTGAAAGAATTGGACATGGAGTATTTATAAGAAATTGTAAAGAAGCTTATGATATTGTAAAAGAAAAAAATGTTACTTTAGAAATGTGCCCTACAAGTAATGTACAAACAAAAGCAGTTAAAGATTTTAATGATCATCCAATGTATGATTTCTTTAAAGATGGAATTAATGTAACAGTTAATACAGATAATAGGATTGTATCAAATACAGATATGACTAATGAAATACATATAGCATTTAGTGAGTTCAACATTACATATGAAGATTATATTGAGATTTATAAGAAAAGTGTTGAGGCAAGTTTTGCCGATATCAAAATAAAAAATGAATTGTATTCAGTGATATAAAATATTTAACAAATAATTTAAAATAAAGTTTTAGATTGATTTTATATAATAAATTTATCTGAAGCTTTATTTTTATGTAAAAAGACTTAAATAGTCGTTTACTCTTGGATATAAACATAAGATTATTAAAAATATTGTGATAAATACAAATAATATTAGATTTATTTAGTAATAATAAAAATAATTGACAAAAAAATTAAATTAATTATAATAGTTAGTATGCTACGTATTTAGTTTAATACATATATAGGTTAAATTCCAAAAGTTGCTATTATAATAAAAAAGAAAAATATAACTAAAAACTTAGTACATATATGTACTAATATTAATTAACTACTTTAAAAATATGGAGGAGAATATGGAAGAAGAAATAAGATTAAGTCTTTTATTAAAAATGGTCACTAATCTTTTTGAAAGGGAATTAAATAATAAAGTTGCACTAATGGATTTAACACATGCTCAATGCGGAATATTAGCTTATTTACACAGATATAGAAATAAAGAAATATATTTAAATGATATTGAAAAAGAATTTTGTTTAAAACGCCCTACTGTCTCTGGTCTTACAAAAAGACTTGAAGAAAAAGAATTTGTATTAATTGAACCTAAATTTAATGATAAAAGGTACAAAAGAATAAGTTTAACAGATAAAAGCGAAGAAATTCTTGAACTTATGGAAGAAAATTTATTAAATTCAGAAAAAATTTTGTATAAAGATCTTACGGATAATGATAAGAATGAACTTTATAGGATTCTTAGTATAATGTTTAAAAATATGAAAAAAGAATAGATATTTGATATTATGAGTATTTGTAAATAGCTATTAAGTTAATTAGCGGTGAGTTTATAAAAATGTTAACTAAATAAAGTATTTAGATTGGATAAGGAAAGGAGATTAGTATGATTAAAACATTAATGTCACAAGTAAAACAATATAAAAAAGATTCAATCCTGTGTCCTATATTTGTAATATTGGAAGTTATCATGGAAGTTATTATACCATTTTTAATGGCCTCAATCATTGATAAAGGTGTAGAAGCAGGAAATATGATGCATGTTATTAAAATTGGTACAATTATGATTATAATGGCAATGATGTCATTAACATTTGGAGCATTAGCAGGAAAATATGCAGCAAGTGCTAGTACAGGTTTTGCAAAAAATCTAAGAAAAACTATGTTTCAAAATATTCAAAGTTTTTCGTTTTCCAATATAGATAAATATTCTACAGCAGGTCTTGTTACACGACTTACAACGGATATTACTAATGTCCAAAATGCATATCAGATGGTTGTACGTTTATGTACAAGGGCGCCTATTATGCTTATATGTGCTATGTTTATGGCATTTAAAATTAATTCTAGACTTTCTATGGTCTTTTTAGGTGCAGCTTTATTTTTAGGAGTATCTTTATATTTAATAACTAAAAATGTACATCCATTATTTATGAAGGTATTCAAAAAATATGATGCGTTAAATGCAAGTGTACAGGAAAATATAAACGCAGTGCGAGTTGTTAAAGCGTATGTAAGAGAAGAGTATGAAATTAATAAATTTCATACTGCATGTGAGAATATATATAAACTTTTTGTTAATGCTGAAAAAATACTTGTTCTAAATATGCCTATAATGCAATTTGCTGTATATACATGTATACTTCTTGTTTCATGGATTGGTGCTAAAATGATTGTGGGTGGATCATTAACTACTGGAGAACTTATGAGTTTATTCACTTATATTATGAACATTATGATAAGTCTTATGATGATATCAATGATATTTGTTATGGTAATAATGTCTAAAGCATCTGCAGAACGTATTGTAGAAGTAATAAATGAAAAATCAGATTTAAATAATAAAGAAAATCCAGTTTATGAAGTTAAAGATGGTTCAATAGCTTTCGAAAATGTAAATTTTTCATATAAAAAAGATGGTGAAAAAGTACTTAGTAATATAAATTTAAATATTGAAAGTGGACAAACAATTGGAGTTATTGGAGGTACAGGAAGTGCAAAATCAAGTCTTGTTCAGCTTATTCCAAGATTATATGATACTGAAAGTGGTCAAGTAAAAGTTGGAGGACTTAATGTTAAAGAATATGATATAGAAACATTGAGAAATGAAGTTGCAATGGTTCTTCAAAAGAATGTCTTATTTTCAGGTACTATTAAAGATAATCTTAAGTGGGGAAATAAAGAAGCTACTGACGAAGAAATTAGAAAGGCATGTATTCTTGCACAGGCTGATGAATTTATTCAAACTTTCCCTGATAAATATGACACTTTCATTGAACAGGGAGGTTCAAATGTATCTGGAGGCCAAAAACAAAGACTTTGTATTGCAAGAGCATTATTAAAGAAACCGAAGATACTTATTTTGGATGATTCTACAAGTGCTGTTGATACCAAAACAGATACCCTTATAAGAAGAGCTTTTAAAGATGAAATCCCAAATACTACAAAGATTATAATTGCTCAGAGAATTTCATCAGTTCAAGATTCTGACAATATTATAGTATTAAATGAAGGTACAATTGTTGATTTTGGAAATCATGATGAATTGGTAGAAAGATGTGAAATTTATAGAGATGTTTATGAATCTCAAATGAAAGGAGCTGATAAAGATGAAGAAAAATAATCTTGGAAGACCAAAACAAAAGACAAAAGAAAAACCTTTAGCAATAATGAAGCGATTATTTTCTTATATATTAAAAAGATATAAAATTCATTGTATAGCAGTTATTCTTTTAATAATTATCAGTTCACTTGCGAATATCATTGGAACAATGTTCATGAAGAATCTTATAGATGATTATATTCTGCCTTTTATAAAAGAGGGTAATACTGATTTTAGACCATTACTGAAAGCATTGATTATGATGGGAGCAGTATATTATTTTGGAGCATTTTGTACATGGGTTTACAATAGAATTATGGTAAATGTAACACAAGGAACTTTAAAGAACATAAGAAATGATTTATTTAAGCATATGGAAAAGCTTCCTATAAAATATTATGATACTCATGCTCATGGAGATATTATGAGTATTTATACAAATGATACTGATGCCTTAAGGCAGATGATATCTCAGGGAATACCACAATTTATTGCTTCAGGAATCACAGTGTTTGGTGTTCTTGTTTCTATGATTATTTTAAATGTACCATTAACAATTATTACTTTAATAATGGTTGGAATAATGTTTTTTGTTACAAAAAAAATTGCACAAAAGAGTGGAGCCTATTTTGTAAAACAACAGAAATCTCTTGGTAAGGTAAATGGATATATTGAAGAAATGATGGAAGGACAAAAAGTTGTTAAGGTATTCTGCCATGAAGAGGAAAGTATAAAAGAGTTTGATAAAATAAATGAAGAACTATGCGAATGTGCAGATAATGCAAATAAATATGCCAATATCTTAATGCCTGTTATGGCTAATATAGGTAATATAAGTTATGTACTTACTGCTATAAGTGGAGCACTTCTAGCAATTTATAATGTTGGAAACTTTACTTTAGGTGGACTAGCATCTTTCTTACAATTTAACAAAACATTTAATCAGCCCATAGCACAGCTATCCCAACAATTGAATGGTATAGTAATGGCTCTTGCTGGAGCTGAAAGAATATTTGAACTTATAGATGAGGTTCCTGAATTAGATGAAGGTTATGTGGAACTTGTTAATGCAAGTATTAATGATGATGGAATAATTAAAGAAGTAAAAGAAAGAACTGGTATATGGGCATGGAAGCATTATCATAAAGAAGATAATACTACAACTTACCAAAAAGTAGAAGGTGATGTTGTATTTGATCATGTAGACTTTGGATATAATGATGAAAAAATAATACTTCACGATATAGAACTTTATGCAAAGCCAGGACAGAAAATTGCTTTTGTAGGGGCAACAGGGGCAGGTAAGACAACTATTACTAATTTAATAAATAGATTCTATGATATTCAAGATGGTAAAATAAGATATGATGGAATTAATGTAAACAAGATTAAAAAGGATGATTTAAGAAGATCTCTTGGAATAGTTCTTCAAGATACTCATTTATTTACTGGAAGTGTAATGGAAAATATTCGTTATGGTAAGTTAGATGCAACCGATGAAGAAGTTATTGCTGCAGCAAAGCTTGCAAATGCAGATTATTTTATTAAGCATCTTCCAAATGGATATGATACAATTCTTACTGGAGATGGAAATAATCTTTCACAAGGGCAGAGACAGCTTCTTTCTATAGCTAGGGCAGCAATTGCAGACCCTCCAGTTTTGATTCTTGATGAAGCAACTTCAAGTATAGATACACGTACTGAGAAAATTGTTCAAGAAGGTATGGATAATTTAATGCATGGAAGAACAGTTTTTGTTATTGCTCATAGATTGTCAACCATTAAAAACTCAGATGTTATAATGGTTCTTGATAAAGGACATATAATTGAACGTGGCAATCATGAAAGCCTTATTGATAAAAAAGGTATTTATTATCAACTTTACACTGGAGCTTTAGAACAAGACTAATTTTAGTATTAAATTAAGAAAAAGTAAAGATATTAATAGAGAGGTCATACAAGATGTATGACCTCTCTATTAATATCTAACGTTCTTTTCCTAAAAAGAAAACTCCAACAGTTCCTTGTCCGGTATGGCTTCCAATGGCTAATCCTATGTAGTTTATTTTAAGATTTTTAGGTGTATATTTTTCTTTTAATAATTGACATAAATATTCAGCACCTTTATGGTTATGGGCATGAGTTACAAATATATCATTAAGTTCTTCATTTCCTAGATTTTCATCTATTTTATTAATTAACTCTTTTATTGCTTTTTTTTCACCACGAATTTTTCCAACAGTATCTAAAGTACCATCATTTTTAACTTCAAGAATAGGCGTTATATTTAGTATACTTCCAACCATTGCAGCTGCAGAACTTATTCTTCCACCTCTTTCAAGATGCTTTAAATCTTTTACTGTGAAGTAGCAATATAATCTCTTCTTTAGTTTTTCTATAGCATCCACTATTTCTGTTATTGTTTTTCCTTCTAACTTTAGTTGGACAGCTGTATAAACAAGAAGTCCATGACCACCTGATGCGGATTTTGTGTCTATTATTTCTATGTTGCAATTTGGATATTTATCAATTAGTTCATCTTTTGCAATTAAAGCACTATTATATGTTCCACTTAACATCGATGAAAATGCTATATACAAAATATCATATCCATCAATTAAATATTTTTCAAATTCATCAACAAATCTGTTTGGATTAACTTGACTTGTTTTTGGAATAGATCCTTTTGAAAGTTTATCATAAAAATCTGAGTAGCTTAGGCTTTTACCACAATCTTCAATTATATTTTCTCCATCTAAATCACATACAAGACCTAAATAGCCTAAATCTAGAGTTTTTATCATCTCATATGAAAGATCACAGCCTGAGTCTGTTATTATTTTAAATTTTTTCATTAAATTTACCTCCGGTAAAACTTAAAGTAATTATACTAAATTTTATTTTGACTTTTTTCATAATTATTACACATATGTGGTTTATACCTCATCTTTTGTAGTATAATCTATGTATTATAAAATCACAATGGACAAATGTAATCAATTCGTTACTTAGTACCCATTGTATACGTAATCTGTTACTTAAAAGGAGATTAAATTATGGAGAAAACACATGCGAAAGAAGTCAAAATAGATAAGAGAAGCCTAAAAACTAAAAAAGCAATAAAAAAAGCTCTAAAGAAACTTATGTGTAGTACAGATATATCTAAAATAACTATAAAAGAAATTGCAATTGAAGCTGATATTAATAGAAAAACATTCTATACTCATTATACAGATGTTTTTAGTGTTCTAAAAGAAATAGAAGATGATCTTACTTCAAAGCTCATCAATATACTTAATACATATGAGATATCTGAAAAGAAATATAATCCTTATCCAATTTTTGCAGAACTTACAGACGTAATTAATAAAGATATTGAATTCTATAATTTACTTTTGAGCTATAGTAGTTTTAGTAATTTGATTAATAAAATTACTTTTGTTTTGAAGGAATATATATATAATTATTGTACTGCAAGAGCTAATATTAATAACACCTCTCTTCCTTATGTTGTTAATTTTATTTCAGCTGGTGTTATATCGTCTTATCAAGAATGGCTTAATTCAGAGAAGAAAATAACATTGGAAGAATTATCAGAAACCTTAAGTGTATTAATAGCTGGCGGAATTAATTCTATTGTATAGAGTTATAACATTTTAGCTATTATTTTCTTACTAATAATAGTTTGACACTGAATATTTGATGTGATATGCTATATCACATAGTATGGAAAACTACTTATTACGAAAGATAAATATTTTCGAAATACAAAGGAGATAAAATCATGATAAGAATAATTTCAGATTCATCTACATTATATACAATTGAAGAAGGTAAAAAACATGATATAGATATAGCACCTTTAGCAGTAACAATTAATGGAAAATCATATTTGGAAAATGAAGAAATTACATCTGACGAGTTTATAACTATGATAAAAGATGGAAATATTCCTGTTTCATCGCAGCCAGCTGTGGGGGACGTAATAAATTTATATGAAAAATATCCTGAAGATGAGATAATTAACATTACTATGGCAGATGGACTCTCTGGAACATATAATTCAGCGTGTATGGCGAAAAAACTATGTGATAATGGTGAACGTATCGAGGTTGTAAATTCAAAGACTTTATGTTTACCTCAAAGATATATTGTTGATACGGCTGTTAGTCTGTCTAAAAATGGCAAAACTAAAGAAGAAATAATAAAAATAATACAAAATTTAATAGAATCAACAAAATCATTTCTTATTCCAAAAGATTTTGAATATTTAGTAAGAGGTGGAAGATTATCTCCTTTAGCAGGAAAAATAGCAGGGGTTATAAAATTAGTACCTGTAGTGACACTTAGTGATGATTCTACATCTCTAGTTAAATTTACTACTAAAAGAACATTTAAAAAGGCTGTGGAAAAAATTTGTGATAACTTATTAGAAAACGGATTTAATAATGCTCATAAAATATTTATTTCTCATGGTGGGGATGAAGAAAGTGCAAAATTAGTAAAAGAAATAATATGCGAAAATATAAATGAAGCAGAAATCGAGATATATAAACTTGGTCCAGCATTTATAACTCAAGGTGGACCAGGCTGTATAGCAATTCAGACTATAAAAAAATACTAATAAGAATATATACTTTTCCATTACAAAATGTTACAATTAATAAAAGGAAATCCTTTTAAGACATCATTAGAAGTACCAGATTACATAATGATAGAAAGAGGGTGGAGCTTTATGAGAAATAAAATATTTCGTTTTACAACAGTGATAGCTTTGGTTATGATTGGTAATCTATATGCTACATTAGCAACTGGTAATTCAGTAATATCTGCTCATGCAGAAAATATTACTGAAAATATTTTAAATGTAGAGAATAAAGTATCAAGTCAAAGTGAAATGGAAGATATCGCTGTAAATCTTTTTACTAGTTATATCAAAGAAAATAGTACAGATTGGAAAAAAGTTCAATATGAAAAACTAAATAGAACACCATTAAAAACAATAGAAGACTATAAAATTATAAATGCATCATTAGTTTCTGTAAAAGAAGACAATTTTTGTGTTAAAATTATCTATGATGTAAAATGTACTGAGGAAAGTGATATGTGGCTTGCAGGAAATGGTTTTAAAGATACAGATAATTGGATTAGAAATAAAAGCAATTATGTAAGCGTTAAAAATGAAGAAAATAAATGTTTTATTATAGGTATAGATACTTAAAAAATTGCACCTGAAAACCAGGTGCAATTTTTAAAAATAATATATCTGGAAACTACAATTTATTGTAAACGTTTTTTGAAGAGTTATATTGAGGATGATATAAATAAGGTAGTATAATAAGGTAAATAGTAACTATGGGGGGAATTTGAGATGAGCAGCTTTAAGGAAATAAAACCATTAGAATTAACCAATAATCCATTTGAAATGATAGGCAAAGATTGGATGCTTATTACTGCAAAAAAGGCTTGTAAGGTAAATACTATGACAGCTTCATGGGGAGGACTTGGTGTTATATTTAACAAAAATGTAGCCACAATTTATGTAAAAAAACAATGTTACACAAAAGAGTTTTTAGATGATAGTGATAGATTTTCTTTAACTATATTTAATGATGAGTATAGAAGAGAACTATCGTATTTAGGAATAGTGTCAGGTAGGAATGAGGATAAAATATCAAAAGTGAATTTCAATATTTCTGAAGAAAATGGCACACCATATTTTAATGAAGCAGAAATAGTATTAATATGTAAAAAAATTTATTCGCAAGATTTAAGTGAAGATTGTTTTGAATACGATACCATACATTGTAAAAACTACAGTGAAAATAACATTCATACAATGTATATTGGCGAAATAGAAAAGATCTTAATTAAAGATTAATTAATTTTAGATAATTATAATTAAATAATATAAAAATAAAACTTTAGAATATTTTATATATTTATGAAGTTTTATTTTTTTATATCTTTAACGAAACTATGGTTGTTTATTTGATGTTTTTTTTATAAATTATATGCATTCACAAATCTATATCACTGAAATATTGAAAAAAGAATAATAAAATTATAAAAACTTATATGAAAAATTACTTTTATTGACATACGATGTTATTTCTAATATTATTTAAGTAGAGGTAATTCTATTTAGAAGAAAATAATGTGTTAATAGAATATATGGTTATTTTATGGAGGGGGATTGTATATTATGAGAGAACTTTTATTAAAAACAGTATTGTTATTTAAAAATGTATTTAGTAGTAATAAATTTGATAAAAAAATAATGAAAACAGATAAAAAATCAGATCCTAATGGATTATGTATGGCAGAGAAAATAGAAGCTCAAATATGTGGAATTAAAATGGCCATAAAAAATACTGAAGATGGCATCAAAATGTTAAAAAAAGCTGATGAAAGTTTGTTGCAGGTACAAAAAATACTTCATAAAATGAATGAGCTTGCTGTACAAAGTGCAAGTGGTACATATAGCAAGGAACAGAGAGAAGAAGCCAACGTAAATTTTCAAGTATATAAGGAAGAAATAAATCATATAGGAATTCAATCACTTCACAATGGAATACCAATTTTTGATCCATCTAGGAATCCCAACATAGATAATATTGATTATACTTTAAAACTTCAAATAGGTGCAGGAGCTAAAGAAACCATAATGATAAAAATAGATCCTATGAATATTTCAATAATAGGTCTTGCAGATGCATCTCTCATAACTCAAGAAGGTGCAAGAATTGCAATAGATGGAGTTCTTAAAGCAATAGATATAATTTCTAATAGAAGAATAATAATTAGTACTACACAAAGTAAATTGAAAGATATTATAGAACACCAAACTATAATGATAGAAAATCTTTCAAATACAACGTCTTTAAATAGGGATATTTCAATGACAAAAATTAATAACAAATACAGCTATAATGTAATACCTTTAATGAAAGATAAAAAAGCTAACTAAGAAGAATTATAATCAAGAACATGCTCTTAAAATTGAAATAATTTCACTAAAAATGGACCTATTGCACAAGGTCTATTTTTTATTAACTTAATTTCATATTAATCATTATAAAATATATAATATTTAATATTTTTAGTTAAATTATGTGACAAAGTCACTGAAAAATTTAAGTATTGGAAATATAATTAGGACATGAAATGAGAATTATATTAATGTTAAATAATAAATATAAATTTAAGGAGGGAATTATATGTCTAAGAAAATTATTATTGTAGGTGGAGTTGCAGGAGGTGCATCAACTGCAGCAAGACTTAGAAGATTAGATGAAAATGCAGAGATAATTATGTTTGAAAAAGGAGAATATATATCTTTTGCAAACTGTGGTCTTCCATATTATATTGGTGAAATAATTAAAGAGAGAGAAAAGCTTATTGTTCAAACAGTAGATGAAATGAGCAACAAATTTAATATAGATATTAGAAACCTTAGTGAAGTGGTGAAAATAGACAAAGAAAACAATAAAATCACTGTAAAAAATCTTAAAAATAACGAAATTTATGAAGAGAGCTATGACACACTTGTTTTATCACCGGGTGCTAGTCCAATAAAACCTAATATACATGGTATAGAAGATTGTGAAAATTTATATACACTAAGAAATATTCCAGATACAGATAAAATTAAAGCATATGTGGATAATAAAAAACCAAGGAAAGCTATAGTAATTGGTGGTGGATTTATAGGGCTTGAAATGGCTGAAAATCTTAGAGAAAGAGGTCTTGATATTACACTTATTGAAGCTGGAAATCAAGTTATGGCACCTCTTGATATAGAAATGGCAGCTATTGTACATGATGTACTAATAGACAATGATGTAAAATTGATTCTAAATGATGGTGTAAAAGAGTTCAAGGATAAAGGTAAAAGAGTTGTATTAAGTAGTGGAAAAGAAATAGAAACAGACTTAATAATATTATCTATAGGTGTGCGACCTGAAACTTTTATAGTTAAGGAAGCAGGCATAGAGCTTAATGAGCGTGGAGGAATAATCGTAGATAAGCATATGAAAACTTCAGTAGATAATATATATGCCCTAGGTGATGCAGTAGAAATAATAGACTTTGTGAATAAAAAACCTGCTATGATTCCACTTGCATGGCCAGCAAATCGCCAAGGAAGAATAGTAGCAGATAATATTTGTGGAAAAAATTCTTCATATAAAGGAAGTTTAGGGTCATCTGTGGCAAAAATATTTGATTATACAGTTGCTACAACTGGAAATAATGAAAAAACACTAAAAAAATTAGGCATTGATTATAAAGCAATTCATATACATCCAGGATCTCATGCAGGATACTATCCTGGTGCCTTTCCAATATCATTTAAGATGCTTTTTAATCCTAAAGACGGTAGAATATTAGGTGCACAGGGTATTGGAATTGATGGAGTAGAAAAACGTATTGATATAATATCAACAGCAATTAAAGGAAATTTAAATGTATTTGATTTACAGGATATTGAACCTTGTTATGCACCTCCATATAATTCAGCAAAGGATCCGGTGAATATGTTAGGATACTATGCTTCAAATATAATGGAAGATCTTGTGGATATAATACAATGGAATAAAGTTGATGAATTAGATAAAAATAATTCTATAATAGTAGATGTAAGAGAAGAATTTGAGCTAGTAACAGGAGTATTTGAAAATTCAATAAATATTCCTTTAGGACAATTAAGAGATAGATTAGATGAAATACCAAAAAATAAAAATGTATATGTAACATGTCAGGTTGGGCAGAGAGGATATGTTGCAAGTAGAATTCTTAGATCTAATGGTATAAATGCAATAAATATTGATGGAGGAATAAAAACTTATATATACGTAAAGAGATCACAGGAAAGTATAAAAAATCAATTTGATAATAAAAATGAAGAAACAATAAAAAAAGAGGTAGCGGCTATGAATCTAGATGATTTAGATATAACTGAAATTAATGCAAAAGTAACTTTAGATGCATGTGGACTTCAATGTCCTGGACCTATAAGAAGGGTATTTGAAGAAATGACTAAAATGAGTGAAGGTGAGGTTTTAGAAGTAAAAGCAAGCGATCCTGGATTCAGCAAAGATATAAAATCATGGTGTGAAAAAACAAATAATACCCTTTTAAAATCAGAATTTGATAAGAAAAACAAGAATCTTATTGCTGTAATTCAAAAAGGAATTAAAAGGAAAGAAAATACAACACCAATAGAAGCATCAAATAAAAATGGAGCTACCCTTGTAGTATTTAGTGGTGATTTTGATAAAGCTATTGCTTCATTTATAATAGCCACAGGAGCAGCATCAATGGGAAAAGAAGTTACAATGTTCTTTACGTTCTGGGGGCTTAATATATTAAAGAAAAAAGGAAAAGGTAAAGTTAATAAAGACACTATGGAAAAAATGTTTGATGTAATGCTTCCAAGTCATGCTGGCAAATTACCATTATCTCAAATGAATATGATGGGAATGGGACCAGCAATGATTAAACAGATTATGAAAAAACACAATGTTGATGATTTAGAGACATTAATAGCTAATGCTATAAACATGGGAGTACGAGTAGTCGCTTGTGCAATGAGCATGGAGCTTATGGGAATTAAGAAAGAAGAATTCATAGATGGAGTTGAAATTGGAGGTGTTGCTTCTTATTTAGGTGCAGCTGATGATTCAGGATTAAATTTATTTATATAATAATATGTAAATATTATTAAAATATAAAAAAGCTTTGTAATACAAAATGCAAAGCTTTTTTATGTTTTTATTAAGGAATATTTTCAAAAAATAAATAATATAATAAACAACATATCTAGGAAGTTTATATATAAATCAATTTTTATTTAACTTTAAATATAACAGTAAATAATGAAATTTGTATAAAATAGTAACAAATGTAGTATAGGATGAATAGAATGGTATTATATTTTTTAATTCAAATCCAATATAGGAATTGAGATAACTTAAATATTCAGACCGAATATTAAATATAAACTTAGAATAGATATATACAGAGAAGAACATAGAGTATTATATAAAAAGCAAGCTATACATAGAGAACATAGTTAACAAGTAATGATATAAATTACAATTAACAAATGAAAATATAAATTCAATAATAAAGCAATGTAAATAGGAGAAATATTATGAATATTATTGCAGCTTATGTTATAGCTAAAGAAAAAATGTGTAGGGAAATTGCCGAAAAAACTGCACAGCTTTATCTTGAAGGTATGAGTTATGAAGAAGCATTTAAAATGGCAAAAGAAATGGCAAATTATGATGATTTTATTGAAAATGAAGAATATTTAGAATAATAATTAAGTAAATATTGAGATGTGAATCGTATATGTACTTACTGAAAATATGTAAAAAAGATTATTAAAAAGCTAGAGTATGATACTGTTGACAAATAAAGTAAAAAAGAGTATATTTAATTCATACTAAATTTATCATAATTATATAAATAATATTTTTATCAAGAAAGACAGAGGGACTGGCCCTATGAAGTCTAGCAACCTGAATTATTAATTAATTTAAGGTGCTAATTCCAGCAGATATTTTATATCTGAAAGATAAGAATGTAAGTTTAAAAATGTTTAAGGCTGCATTCTTTTAAAAGAATGCAGCCTTTTAAAAGTTTAAATAGTAAAGTATAAAAAAAGATAAGGAGAAAAAAATGACAGATATTAATATTTATAATAGAGATGAAAAAATCTTAACATCAAAAATTATTAATGAAATAGGAAAGGTTATATCTAAAAATAATACTAAAAATATAACATTTATTATTCAAGGAGGAGTTTTATTTAAATTTGAACATTAGAATTATAAAAGCTCTTTATTATGAAGTAAAAAGCTTTTATTGATAACGATAATTTCATAATGAAAATGCTGAAAAAACAGCAAAGTAAGTAGAATTACTTATTTTGCTGTTTCTCCTAGTATAAATTAAAATTATATATACTAAATAATAGATGTACATTATACAATTAATCTATATTCTTATCAATATATAGAATTACCAATTACATTTTCAGCAATATTGGTTGAGTGGTCACCTATTCTTTCAAAATCAGTTATAAGATCTAAGAAAATTGCCCCCTCATAAGCGTTACAACATCCATCATATAATCTTTGAATGTGTTTTTCTCTATATTTTTTTTGATATGAATTAATTGAATTCTCAATTTCTTTAATACTTTTAGCTTTTTCTAAATCTCTAGTTGCATAGGAAGTTATAGCTATATTTAACGAGTTAATTACTGCTGTATATATTTCATTTATTTCCTCTAGTGCATCTGAACTATATTTTAATTTTTTGTTTTTTCGTTCAATTGCAAGGTCAGCTATATTTTCTGCATGATCTCCGATTCGTTCTATGTCAATAACTATGTGAAATGTTGATGCAACAATGACTTTTTCTTTATCTGATAATGTACATTTTGATAATTTTACAAGATAGTTAGTTATAGATTCTTCTAAGATATTGATAAGTTTTTCATTTTCATAAACTTGATTGATTAATTGTTGATCTTCAGTTAAAAATGCATCCATAGATAATTGGACATTCTTTTTTGCCTTATTTGCCATTCTTATAGTTTCTTTAATTACCTGACCTGCCGCGATAACCGGAGTTTCTAAAAATCTTTCATCAATAAATTTAGGGCCTAAATTTTCAATTTTATCTTCACATGGAATAACTTTATTTACAAATTTAATTATGAGATTTCCAAAAGGAAGAAGTACTGCAGCATTAGTGATATTAAAGATAGTATGTGCATTAGCTATCTGTCTACTTATATCAGTGCTTGTTGTAGCAACAAAATCTCCTAAATAACCAATAAAAGGTATAAATATAATTGTTCCAACAACATTAAAAATTAAGTGAAGAAATGCAGCTTTATGAGCTGTTTTATTTGTTCCAATACTTGCAAGCATGGCAGTAACGCATGTACCTATATTACATCCAAAAAGAATTGGAATTGCAAGAGTAATTGTAATAGCATTTGTTGATGCCAATGCTATTAAAATACCTGTGGTAGCTGATGAACTTTGGATAATTGCAGTAAAAAAAACTCCAGTTAAAATTCCTATAACCCAGTTGTCTCCTACAGCAAGAAGAAGTTGAGTGAATTGTGGAGACGATGAAATTGGCTCCATTGCACTTGTCATTGCACCCATTCCGGTAAACAGGATACCAAAACCAAGAATTATATTACCTATTTCAACTCTCTTTTTGGCTTTTGCAAACATAACCACAGCTGCCCCTGTAAATACGAATAGGGGAGCAATTTGATCAAGTTTAAATGCAACTAATTGAGCTGTTATAGTAGTACCAATATTAGCACCCATAATAACTCCAAGAGCTTGTGATAATGTCATAAGTCCTGCGTTTACAAAACCTACTACCATAACAGTTGTTGCACTACTACTCTGAATTACTGCTGTTATAATAGTCCCAACTGCAACACCCATAATACGGTTACTGGTAACTTTTTCTAAAATATTCTTAAGTCCCTCACCTGCAGCATTTTCAAGACCATCTCCCATGAGCTTCATCCCATAGATGAATAAACCTAATCCGCCCATAAGTTCGATTAAAATTTTAAATGTATCCACGAGTTTATCTCCTTTTATATAAAAATTGTATGTATAACTAAATTTTAACTTAAATTTATCATAATGTTAATATACAAGCTTAATATTTAACTTAGATTTAATATAAAAATCTTTATATAATATGTAATACAAACTACAGAACGTAAGTTATGAAAATAAAAGGAGGAAAATATGGAGTATATTATAAAAATAAAGTTAAATAAAATTATAAATTAAGTAAATAATTCAAAAGAAAAATAATTATTGATTATTATGAAAAAATTGTATATAATTATGTTATTAGTTAATAATTATTGTTAATTAGTATTTTTTATAATTGTTAGAATAAATGATATATACAATTATTGCTAATTATAAATATTTTATTATTTTTTATAATTCAAGGAGATGATAAAATGGGAATAGAATTTGAAGCTTCTAATTTTAGTAAAGTAGCGGACAAGCTACATGGATGTTGTTTGAGTGAAGATGTTTGTGGCAGTTGTGAAGCAAATAATTGTCTTATTAAGTACGGAAAAGATTGTATAAAGTACTGTATGATAAATAAAGTAAGTGGGGTTTTAGATGGTTATAAAAACATTCCACTTATGGATACAAAGGTATATGATGAACTTATGGTAATAGAGGGAATTGCAGATATACTTAAAACGTGTAAAAATTGTAGTGAGAACCATTATGAGAATTGTATTATTAATATTTTAAGAAATTGTTATGAAATAATATTAACTGGTCATGAACAAGAATATAAAGGAAGTACTCTTTTGTATCTTAGTGAATTAAAGGAAAATAATCCTGAACTTTCTGATAAAATTTTTGCAAGATTTATGGCTAAATAAGAAAAATTATTTAAACTAAAATAACTATGTAATTAATTATTTATTAAATGTTATTTTGAGCATTATAAATGTATATATATTCAATTTGTATACAAAAACACGAAAGTATACTATAAAAATATACATATTAACGGTATAATTAAACATATTAAATATTATAGAACATAAAAACAAAGAAGTAATTTAGTTTAATAATACTTCTTTGTTTTTATATTTTATATAGCTGTAATTTTCTTGGAAATCTTAGTTGTTGATTACAGCTATATCAATTCCGAAAAATTGTGCAATTGTAATGCATACTTTTGTACTATTCATATTTAGAATTTAAAAGTTCATATGCACATATGCTCAAATAGAGTGAGAAAACTTTGTTATAATCATTAAAATCTATATTTAAAATATGTTTGATTTTTTCAAGTCTTCCTGAAAGTGTATTTCTATGAATAAAAAGCGCATCGGATGTTTCGCTACAATTGAATTTACATCTATAATATGTTTTTAGAACCTCTACAAGGTTTGTTTCCTTTGCCTCATCATATTTAGTGAGTAGTGATATATTATCATCACATAATTTTTTAAGTTCAGCTCTTGGAAGTTTTTTTAGAACATGATAATGAATTAAATCATTGTACAAAAGGATATTTTTATTTTCAGTAAAAAGAAAGCTTAATCTTGATGTCTCTATACAATCATTAAATGCAGTTGTGATTGTTTTTATTCCTTCATGGCATCTGCTTATACTTACTGTATACTTGCAGGTTAATTTGTCATTTAATTGTTCACATAATATTTTTAGATTATCAATAGTTTTATTCATTATTTCAATATTATTTTTATCAGTAGAAAAAAATATAAATATTGTCATTATATCATTATTAGTGCATACAAATGAGTTGTGGCTAGTGCATAAAGTTTGTAATGCAGATTTATGTATTATTTTAAATATCTGCTTTGGAGTAAATTCATCTTCGGTATTGTTAACTGTAAAATTAACACATATTCTCTTTTTTGAATAATCAAATCCATAATAATTGCAGAGTTTTATTATTTCACCGTCACTTTTAGCTTCATTAGATATAAGATATTCAAAAAATAAGTTATTATAAAGAGAAGTATGTGCCTTAAAATTTTTATCTTTTTCAAGTTCTAGAGATATTATATTAATTAGTTTTTTTAAAACAGATTTATTCTCAGATGAAAGATCTTGTTGATTTAATAATATGCATAAAGATCCAGCCATGCTAGAAAGCGTTAGAGCGTAAACGTCAAATTCTACATTGTTTATAGAAAATTTTTTATAAACCTCCATAATACCATCATTAGAATTTATTGAAATAGGAAATGAAAAGTTAGAAAGCTCAAATTCATCGTTATCAGAAAAGTTTATTATCTGATTATCTTCTGGAATTAGTCTAAGTGAAATAATTTCATTATTTGAATTTGTTAATACTATTGATTTGTGAATAATTTCACTTATCTCTTTTAACATATGATCAATTCCAAGATTATTAAAATAACAGTTGGATATTTTATTTATGATTGTATATTCATTTTCAATAGAAGTTAAATTTTTATTATACAATTCATTATATATTATTTTACTTATATCCGAAAAAGAATAGTAGAAAGGGATTTCTATTATAGGTAGTCCAATATCATTTGCAGCATTTATAATATTTTCTGGGATAGTATCAAAAAATCTTTTGATTTTTATTCCTAATCCACTACATCCTATATTTTTTAATTCTCTTAATATATTGAACTGAAGATCTTCGCTATCTTTAAATATATATCCTGTAGTTATTACAAGTTCATCTTTTTTTATCCATTTAAGTACGTCAGGATTATCTAATATATTTACACTATCTATTTTAACACTCAAAATATCAGTATTAGTAAGGCATTTCAGATTGTTTAGGGAACTTCTATTTATAAGCCAATCTAAAGTTAAGGGCATAGTTATCACTCCTTATGTTTACATCTAAAATTACTCTAGACATATTTATACTTATATGAAAGTATATCATTGTAATATTTGTCAGGCAATATTTTTATATTATTATGCATTTTGTATATTATTTTATATTTTAATATGCATATTGCACTTGATGGCTGTTTTTAGATAATATATACTGGAGATAGTTCAGAAATTTAAAAAATCCATTCACAGATGAATTGGAATTGTAAATTTATTATGAGAAATTAAATATATAAACTGCAATGGTGCAAAAACAGAGAAATCTATTTTGCACTTTTTTATTTATATTGTTTTATACATAAAAAGAGTGTATATACATTTCAATTAATTGATATGTGAGGATTTTAGTATATATAACTGAATTCTTAAATAGGAGGTGAATTTGTAATAATGTTAATGAGTTTAAAAAAAGGTATCTATAGTTACAATGAAGAAATTATAGTTAGTAATATAAAAAAACACCTAGATAATTTGAAAGAATTTACATCCACAAAAGGCTATGGAGTCACAAGACTACCTTTTACAAAAGAAGCAAAGCAAGCAGTATCCTATCTTGAAAATGAAATGAAAAAGATAGGGCTTAAAACCAGAGTAGATGAGTCAGGAGCTATAATAGGCAGACTTGAAGGAAAAAAAGAAAAAACCATTATTATTGGATCTCATTATGATTCTGTTTCATATGGAGGAAGCTTTGATGGAATTGCAGGTATAGTATGTGGTATGGAAGTTGCAAAACTTATAATAGAAAATAATATATATCCTGAATACTCATTAGAGATTATTGGTACAAATGATGAAGAAGGTGCAAGATTTAGTTCTGGATTTTTTTCTAGCAAAGCAATGATAGGTGAATTAAACATTAATCTTTTAAAGAGTCTTAAGGATTGTAATGATATTTCAATTTATGATGCTATGAAAGATTATGGTCTTAATCCTGAAAATATACATTATGCACAAAGAGATCTTAATAATATAAGAAGTTTTCTCGAAATTCATATAGAACAAGGTCCAGTTCTTGAAAATCATAGATGCAGCATTGGTATTGTAGATACAATTGTAGGAATGAAAAGGGGAATAGTAACAATTAAAGGTAGGGAAGATCATGCAGGTACAACCCCTATGGATATGAGAATCGATGCTGTTGAAATTGCTTCAAAAGTAATATGTAAGATTTCTGATATAGCAAGAAAATATAAAGATGCAGTTGCCACTGTGGGGTATATTGAAACTATGCCTAATGCAATAAATACAATTGCAAAAGAAGTTAAATTCAGTTTAGATATAAGATCAACCAACAGCATTGTTAATAAAAAAATATTAAGTGAAATCATAGAAAATCTTAATGAGATAACTGTAAAGCACAATACAATCTATACTTTTGATACAACTTTACAAGTTGAACCTGTACATATGAATAAATATATAAGAAACATAATTGAAGAGTGTTGTAATAAGAGAAATTTTTCTTATGAACATATAGTAAGTGGTGCAGGACATGATTCTCTTCCAATAGGGAGAGTTATTGATACTGGAATGATTTTTGTTCCAAGTAAAGGTGGACGTAGCCATTGCAAAGATGAATTTACAGATTATGAATATCTTATGCAAGCTGTAATTATAGCCACGGATGTTATATGTAATACAGATTAAATATTTTTAGATTATTAAAATTAGTATATCTATCTATTATTACAGAAATAAATATTATGAAATTAATTTATAAACTTAAAATTGCCAATTAAAATATATTTTAGATTAGAGGAGAGATTGAAATGGGATATCCAAAGGATTTATTATCAACAAGGGCAGTGGTGAAGCCAGGATTATATGCAGTAATACCAAAAGATGGACTTGTTAATAATGTTATACCTAACATAGTGGATTGCAGAGTCAGTATAGTTGCTTCACCTAAAATGGGAGCAAGCTTTGTTCAATACATTATTGATGTTAACATAGGAGGAGGAACATCATCACCTTTTGCAACAGAAGAAAATATTGAAAGCTTTATATATTGTGTAAATGGAAAAATTGATATAAAAATTGGAGATAATACAGATATTCTTACAGATGGAGGATATGCTTTTGCACCAGCTGGATGTGGACTCTCATTTAAAAATATAGGAGATGAAAATGCAAAGATTCTTTTATACAAACAAGTGTATATTCCATTAGAAGGAAAAGAAGCAAAGATATGCATTGGAAATGTAAATAATATAGAATATAGAATATACGATGATATGGAAAATGTGTATATAAAAGATCTTCTTCCAACAGATCTTGGATACGATATGAACATGCATATTTTAGCATTTGAGCCTGGAGGATGTCATCCAATAGTTGAAACTCATGTTCAGGAACATGGAGCTTATATTTTAAGCGGGGAAGGAATGTATCTTCTTGATGATACATGGATGGGAATTAAAAAAGAAGATTTTATATGGTTTGGACCTTATGTTGCACAGTGTGCATATGGAGTTGGACGTGAATTATTTGCATATATATATTCAAAAGATTGTAATAGAGATGTTTCTTTATTATGAGTAAAATAGTATATATACACTATGTATATATTTAAACTATAATGTATAGAGTAATTATAGTTTAAATATATTAAAAAAATTTAAGTGAGAATAAAAGGAGGATTTATTAATGAAATTATCAATATTAGAACCGCTAGGAGTGGAAAAAGAAAAATTTTTAGATATGGCAGAAAAAGTTTTAGGGGACAGAGTTGAAATAACTTATTATGACAATAGAGTGGAAGATAGTGAAACATTGATTGAGAGAAGCAAGGATGCAGAAATCGTTGTTTTATCAAATTTCCAATATAGAAAAGATGTAATAGAAAAATGTCCAAATCTTAAGATGATATGTGTAGCTTTTACAGGAGTAGACCATGTTGATATAGATTATTGCAAAGATAGAGGAATTACTGTATGTAACTGTGCAGGATATTCAACAGTTGCAGTAGCTGATCTTGTGTTTGGGCTTCTTATAAATATATATAGAAATATAGTAGAATGTAATATTGTCACAAGAAAAGGTGGTACTAAAAATGGGCTTGTAGGTTTTGAACTTGAAGGAAAGAAATTTGGAGTTATAGGTACTGGTGCAATAGGAATGAGAGTTGCAAATATTGCAAAAGCCTTTGGTTGTGAGGTTTATGCATATAGCAGAACTGTTAAAGAAGGAAAAGAAATAAAATATGTAGATTTAAATACCTTATTATCTACATGTGATGTTATATCCCTTCATGTACCATTAAATGAAAATACAAAAGGTCTAATAAATGAAGAAAACATAAAATTAATGAAAAAAAATGCAATTTTAATTAATACAGCAAGAGGTCCTGTTGTAGATAGTAAAGCTCTATCAGATGCATTAAAAAACAATATAATTGCGGGGGCAGGTATTGATGTATTTGAAATTGAACCTCCAATTCCTGTAGATCATGTTTTATTTGATGCACCTAATCTTATTGTGACTCCTCATGTTGCTTTTGCAACTAAAGAATCTATGGTAAAAAGAGCAGAAATCGTATTTGATAATATTGATAAATATATTAATGGAAGTTCTCAAAATGTTATTGTGTAGAAAAATATATATTATTATAAAATAATGAAAACCTATAATAAGGGGGCTACATATATGTTTAAAAAAGCAGATTATAAGAATATTAAAAGGTATCTTGAAGATATTGATACTTTTAATTCAACGCCTGATTTTGGTACCACAAGAGTACTTTTTACGGAAGAAGAACTTAAAGCACGAAAATATGTAAAAAATGAAATGAATAAAATTGGATTAGAAGTTTCTGAAGATGCTATGGGGAACATCTTTGGGATACTTAGAGGTGAGGATAGTTCACTTTCGCCAGTATGGACAGGTTCTCATATTGATACGGTTTTAAATGCTGGTATGTTTGATGGCATGGCTGGAGTTGTAAGTGGTATGGAGGCCTTAAGAATTATTAAGGAATCTAACTTGAATTTTAAAAGAGATATTAAAGTAATAGTATATACATCAGAAGAACCTACAAGGTTTGGCCTTTCATGTCTTGGAAGCAGGGCAATGGCTGGAGAAATGACTTTAGAAGATATTGAAAATTTAAAAGATAAAGATGGTAAATCACTTTCGCAAGTATTAAGAGATTTAGGATATAATCTTGAAGAGTTTAATAATGTAAAAGTGAAAAAAGGAGACGTATTTGCAGCAGTAGAACTTCATATTGAACAAGGAGGAGTATTGGAACATTTAAATCTTCCAATTGGTATTGTACACACAATAGAAGCACCAACTAATTTTGATGTTTTTGTAAAAGGCAAACAAAGCCATGCTGGTGGAACTCCAATGAATCTAAGAAAAGATGCATTTTTAGCATGCTGTGATATTTCGTTAGAACTTGAGAGACTAGCAAAAGAATCCCTTTCAGAAGATACAGTTGCTACAGTCGGGGTTGTAGATATTATTCCAAATGCAGCTAATGTTATAAGTGGAGATGTTCATTTTACAATGGATATAAGGGATAGTGATTATGATATAAAATGTGATCTTATTAATAAACTTAAAGAATTTATAAAAGAAGTTGAAAAACAAAGAATGGTAGAGATTACTTTAAATATGATAAATGACGATATTCCTACCAAGTCTGATGAACAGATAGTTGAACTTCTTGAAAATATTTGTGAGTCTAAAGATATTCCTTATAAGAAAATGGTAAGTGGAGCATATCATGATTCAATGATGGTTGGGAAATTTGCACCTGTTTCAATGATTTTTGTACCAAGTAAAGATGGTGTAAGTCATAGTCCAGATGAATGGACTGACTTTGAAGACATAGCTCTTGGCACTGACATACTTGCAGAAACATTATTTACGCTTGCAAATAGTTAAAAGATTATTATATAAATGTAAAATAAGTTGCAAAGAGGCAAATATTAAAATTTTAATATTTGTCTCTTTTTGTATTCTAAAATTAATGTTTGGAGGATTTAAAATGTTTGATTTATTAATTAGAAATGGAAAAATAGTAACTAAAGATAGTGTATTTCATGGGCATATAGGCATAAAAAATGAAAAAATTTGTGCAATTTTTCATGGAGAAATAGATGAAAATGCAGAAGAGGTAATAGATGTGGGTGGCAAATATATATTCCCAGGCGCAATAGACTGTCATGCGCATTTAAATGATCCTGGATATACATGGAGAGAAGATTATGAACATGGTTCAGAAGCTGCTGCAGTTGGGGGAATTACAACTATTATAGATATGCCCCTTCAAAATAAGCCTGCATTAACAGATGGAAGAATATTTCATGACAAAGAAAAAGCTGTTAAAAATAAATCAATAGTAGACTATGCTTTTTTAGGTGGGCTAGTTCATGCAAATAAAGAAAATATAAAGGAACTACATAAAGAGGGAGTAGTTGGTTTTAAATCATTTATAGGACCAGTTTCTACTGATTATAGATCTTTGAATATTGGTGAAGCGAGAAATGAACATATAACAATTCATCATGGATATGGAAATTTAATAAAGAAATAAAATTCAAATGATAATTTAATGATATTTGGATATAAAGTACAAATTAAAAAGAAATAAGGAGGAAATATTATGGAAAGTATAACTAATATAGATTATTCAAACAATAATGATATGAGTGAAGATTGTTTACACCCTCAAAATGAGAGAATAATGGGAAAAATTTCATATTTATTCGCATGGCTTGGAGGATGTGTTTCAATTGGTACATTTACAATGGGGTCAAGCCTAATTGGAACAATAAATATTTTTCAGGCAGTAATAGCAATGATTTTAGGATGTACTATAACTGCAATAGGTTTAATGTTAAATGGAAAGGCAGGTCATAAATATGGAATTTCCTTTACAGTACAAACAAGATCGGCATTTGGGGTAAAGGGGAGTAAAATTGCAGGAATAATACGTGCAGTTCCAGCTGTGGTATGGTTTGGTTTTCAAAGCTGGGTTGGTTCTCAAGCTCTAAATGAAGTATCAAAAAGTCTTATTGGCTATGATAATATCATAGTGTTCTTTATTGGATTTCAAATTATACAGGTAGCAATGGCGGTTGGCGGATTTAAAGGGATAAAATGGCTTGAAAATATAGGATGTATCTTCATTATTGTTTCATTAATATATATGTTTTACAGTGTAGTAAAAATGTATGGAGCACAACTTTCAAATATTCTTATAAATGTAAAAGGAACATGGGGAATGCCTTTTTTTGCAGCTGTAACTTCATTTCTTGGAATAAATACCACTATGATGCTAAATGTATGTGATTATTCTAGAGAATTGAAAACAGATGTAAAAACTAGTACAACTGGAATAATATATTGGATTGCAGTAATCCCAGCAACTTTATTTATGGGATTGATTGGTTTGATGGTATCAAGTGCAACAGGTATAGCAGATCCTATAAATGTATTTTCATCAGCTGTTGATAATAAGGGACTTGTTATTATAACTCTTATCTTTATAGCTTTTGCACAAGTTACTACAAATATTCTAAACAATATAATCCCACCTGCATATGTAATTATGGATGCGTTTAAAGTAAGTTATAAAAAATCAATTATAATTGTTGGAATATTATCATTTTTCACATTTCCATGGCTTCTTGTGAAACCAGAATCAGCAACTGGACTTCAACTTTTTGTTCAAATTTATTCAGCATTTTTAGGACCTATATTTACAGTTCTTATAGTTGATTATTTTATATTAAAAAAGCAGAATTTAGAAATAGATGAGCTTTATAATGAAAATGGGAAATTTAAAGGGGTAAATAAATATGCAGTAATATCAATTATTGTAGGAGCTGCATTTGCATTTTTAAATGTACAGATTTCATGGTTCTTAAGCATAATTCCTACAGGAATTACTTATTATATATTAATGAAGAAAAGTAGAAGTAATACTTAAATAATTTTATTCTTTAAGTACTAGATATTGATAAATAGACAGATATGTACATAATCATGTATGATTATGTACATATCTGTCTTTGTATAATTACAAGTTTAAGTTATTTATGCTTATTAAGTGGATTTAATTTTACAATATCTCTTATTTGATCAACGTCAACATGAGTATATATCTGAGTTGTAGCAACACTTTCATGTCCTAATAGTGTTTGGATACTCCTAATATCCGCACCTGCTTTATAAAGTAGTGTTGCGCATGTATGTCTTAACTTATGAGCAGAGTAGTGCTTGTCTAAACATGCGCTTTTAACTGCTTTTACAACAATATTTTCTACAGATCTTGGATTTATTCTTTGCTTTTGTTCGCTTAAAAAAAGAGCATCTTCATGACCTTCCTTTATGGGAATATATTTTTCAGATCTATATCTTAAATATACCTCTAATTGACTTAGGCATGATTCATTTAAATAGATATAACGTTCTTTATTACCTTTACCCAAAACCACAAGAGTATCATCTTTTATACTTGAAATATTTATGCTGCATAATTCAGATAGTCGTAATCCGGTATTTATAAACAAAGTAATGATACATCTATCTCTAACAATATTTCTTCCTGTAATATTATTTAAAAGAGAAACACACTCATTTTCTTTAAGATAAACCGGAAGCTTTGGCTTTGCTTTTGGTCTTTCTAAATTTTCACATAGGTCTGTATCTATCATGTGAAGTTTTAAATAAAGAAATCTAAAAAAGGATTTAAGACATGCAATTTTTCTACGTCTTGTAACATTGGAATTATTTCGTTCAAATTCTGTATAAGATAGAAATGAATAAATATCAGAACTATCGATAGATCTTATAAATTCTTTATTTATATCATAAATTTCTATTTCCTCAAAAGGAATATCTATATTAACAAGGTTTCTATCTCTTTTTAAAAAACGAAAAAACAGAATAAGATCAGTAGTATATACATGAAGCGTTTTTTTGCTAGAACCTTTAATTGATGACATATAACTTAAATAGTTTGTAACTACCCCTGGCAATCTTACATTAATCTTGTACTCCATAATATTTTAACTCCTCAATTTTTCTTATAGTTATACATGTAAAAACATGATTTGATAGTGAAATATTTATTTGAGATTTTGTAATTATTTTAAGAAAAGATATAAAAAATAACATCTAAAAGCACAAAATACTAAAAAAATATTTCATCTAAAAACCTAACATAAAAAACCTCTTAAACGCTGATGTTTACTTATATTATACCGTATTTCACTATGATTGTAAACACTTCGTAAAACTAAGGTTTTACGAAGTGTTATAAATATTAGGAATTAGAGTATTCTAGTTTAATTCCTAATATTTTTGGTGTTTTTTATCTAGTTCCCCCTAACAGTTTATGTCCATTTATTTGATTAAGTAAATTATTAATTATTAAAGTCAGGTCATAAAATCCTAGTTATCTATAAGAAAATAACTAAATTTAAGAACCTGACTTTTTATTTATTTTCAATTTTTAAGTATCCATTGTAAGAAAAAAATGAATTTGAAAAAATATATAAACTATATTTTCTATAATTTGATTCGCGTTTAAATTCTATAAAACAACAAATGAATACCTATTAAAATTGTACATTATTTACTTTTATAGGTAATTTCATTAACTTTAATGCTTGTTTTATTTTTCAGTTTTTTAAATAACTTATTAATTTCTTTTTTATCTTTCTCCGAAGATTTTTTCATGAACATATCACCTCTTTTTTTATAATGATGTCAATAAAATAACAATAATATTCAAATAATTATTAAAAGTATTGACATAAAATATGATTCATATTCATATAATTTTACATAATAATAAAAATCTTCTTATACTCTGCTTCCCCTCTGCTATTTAATTAGATAATAAATCATTTCAGAAGGAGATGTAACTTATATGTATGAAATTATGCACACAAATTTAATAAACAAAATTACATACTCAATTTATAATTTTATAGAGTATTTTGCAAGAGATGATAAAACAAAAACTATTTCAGTTTCAATTCCTTCTGATATATTATATAGAAGCCAATTAATTTGTGAATATATCAAAGGAGAAATAGATGAAGATTTTGATCTGGATAATCTTTTGATGATACTCTATATGAATTTCATAAAAGAATGTGTAAAAAATTACAATCCCAAATCAGTATATGCCCTATTAAATAAAACATATTATGATACAAAAAATATTATAATTTCCGATGGTAAAAATAATATTTCAATAGATAGAGTTCCAGTGAAATTATCTGTTTTAGAATTAAGTATTTCTACTATGGATTTTAAAAAAGGTCAATTAATATTAGATGAAATTTATGAATTATATCATAGCCGATATTCTTTTTCGAAACTTTTAGAGTCGTTATGGATGGATTTTATTTATTCCTATAAGACAGGACAAAACAAAAGAGCTTATCATTCTATTATAAAAATGCTTAAAGAATGTTTAAGTTAAACTTTTTATATTTAATTTATAAAAAAACATCCGAAGATTTTATTACCGGATGTTTTTCAATGTCTTATATAATGTTCAGGATGAAACTATTATTATATTTAAAGATTTATTCATGTAGCTCTAATGGCAATCCATCAGGATCAAAGAAAAATGTCATTTTTTTATTGGTATATTGATCAAATCTTATACTCTCTGTTATAATACCTTTTCTATTTAACTCCTTAACAGTATGTTCTACAGAATCTACTTTAAATGCTAAGTGTCTTAATCCACATGCCTCAGGTTTTGTTACTCTTTTAGGACTATTTTCAATTCCAAAGATTTCAAGTTCACATTCGCCTAATTTTAAATCTAATTTATAATCATTTCTTTCAGGTCTATAATTTTCTCTAATAATCTTAAAACCAAGTAAATTCACATAAAAATCTTTAGATTTTTCATAATCAGAAACAATGATTGCCACATGATGTATCATATTTAAATTCATAAAACTCCCCCATTTCTTTTAAAAATTTTATTTACAATGTATACATTGTAATTCTTTTCCGCTTTCATCTTTCGTTCCGTTAAATATAACCTTACTTCTAGATAGAGTTCTGCACTGTTTTGATGTGTGATAGGCTTTTCCACCAGCAGTCCAATAAACTACTGCACTAGTATTTTCCTTGCTACACACATCTTTATATGATAGCTTGTCTTTATCAATATAATTATTTAAGCTTTCTAATTTCGGATTACTTTCTTTAGACAATTCACTTTCTTTTAAATTTGTTTTAACATCATAATTGGATTTTTTTATTTCCATATAAATTTCTTCCTTTGAAGTTTTAACCACTTTATTTTTTAGATATTCATCTCTTTTATCAAATTTAAAAATGCCAAGAGGAATAGTTATAATTTCAAAAGTAAAATGCCTTTTTTCATTAAAATACAATTTTAAAGCAAAGTATAACATTATACATAGTAATGTTATAAAAAGCAAAAAAATAAGTATTGAGTTATCATTCATTTTAATTTTCTCCTTTGTATAATAGCATATTATTACCTTAGCCCCTGATATTTAATTATAACAAAATTTTAGTATATTAGGATATAAATTTATTATCTAGTCTTAATATTTTTTATAAATAATCGCAGAATAAGTTTAATGAAAATATAGATACTTCATATTATTTTTCCATGAATATAATATAGGCTTCTACAGATATTAATAGTATATATTATAAAAAGGAAGGTAAGATACTATGAATAATCATAATAATTATGGTAATATGGCCAAAGTAGGAAATTTCACTAAAAATGCAATTGAAAACTTTGAAGAAAACATAGTTAATCAAACAGACTATTTAGAAAAGGTAAAAAATCAAAGTAAGAAAAATTAATGTATAAAAAAAGAAGTTCTAAACTATTTTTTAGAACTTCTTTTTTATTATTTATATTATAACTTAAATTTATTGACTATTTCTGAAAGATTAGAGGATTTACTCTTATTTTCTTTAGAATTTTTAACAATATTATCTTTCTTATTATTGATGCTATTCATATTATCTGCTATAGTAACGGATGAATCAGTTACTACTGAAATTGCTTCTGCAAGTTCATTTATACTAACAGATATCTCATTCATAGCTTTTGATACATCATTAGATGTATTAGAAAAATCATAAGCCATTTCTTTAACATTATCTCCGGTATTTTTATATGATAAAGTTACATTGATTAATTTTTCATAATCTGTAAGTATATCTTTTTCTACTACACTTAATAATTCTCTTGATGACGATGATAAATCTTTTACTGCTTTAATGGCACTGTCTATATTTTTTTGAATAGTATTAACTGTTGAAGCACTTTCTTCTGATAACTTTCTAACTTCTTCTGCTACTATTGCAAATCCTTTTCCATGCTCACCAGCACGAGCTGCTTCTATTGATGCATTCAATGATAGAAGATTTGTTTCTTCTGATATTTCAAGAATACTATTAGACATTGTAGAAATACTTTCAACTATGGAAATTCTATCTAATGCTCTTTCAAGTTTATCTTTACACTTTTCATATGTTTCTTCTATACTATGCTTTGAATTAATAGTTTCAGAATGAATTAAACTAGCTTCACTTTCAATTGTTTTAGCTAATATCAAACTATCTTTAGCTTTTTTATCTGAATCTTTAGATCTTTCATTAATTTTATCAGTAATTCTATTTACTTCTTGTAATGAAGCATTACATTGCTGCATTGTAGCTGATATCTCTTCTGTTGTAGCAGCTGCATGTTCAAGATCCAATGAAATTTCATCTATCATAGAATCTATATCTGAACTACTTTCAGATATTTCTTCACTGTTAACCTTTACCTGATTAATTGTTGAATTTAATACATCTACCCCAAAGTTTAACCTTTTTACTACTTGTCCAAAATCATCATTTGTAGTAGTATTATTTCTGTATGCTAAATTGTATAAAGAAAGTTCTTCTGCATACTCTTCTATATCTTTAATTTTTCTTGATAAAAATTTTCTTATAAAAATTGAAATCACAATACCAATAACTGCAAATATTATAGCTAGGATAACTTGCTGAACAGCTAGTTTATTTACGCCACTAAACACTTCGTCATTAGAAGCAACTATACAGAGAGACCATGGGGTATTTTTTACTTCTGTATAGGAAACAAAAATATCTGAATCTTTTAATTTTAATTCTTCAACATTAGTTTCTTTAGATGTAATATTTTTAAATACATTTTCTAATATTTGATCACTTTTCTCATCATTACTCGAATTAAAATTCTGTTTAAAATTAACTTTTTCAAATACTAAATTCATATCATTATGAGCAATAAAATTACCGTTTTCATTTAACAAGAATGCATATCCATCATGTCCAAATTTAATAGACTGCACTATATTATTTATATCTGTTAGATCAATAGATCCACATAAATATCCAACTATTTCTCCAGAATCATTTTTTATAGGTGTGACCATTGTTGTTATAGATTTTTTTTCATCCTCTTTTATGAATGGCTCTGTTATAAAACTTCCTTCTTTTTTCATTTTTAAAAAGAAATCCTCATTTGACTGGTCTTTTATTTCTGAAGTATCAGGATAATAACCATAACCAGAAGCATCCATAACAAAAATATTATCAAATTTCCATTTCTCAGCTTCTTGTAAAAGTACTGGTTGTTGTACATTCCAGTCCATAGATTTTATTTCCGGTAACGATGCCAGATTGTTCAATTGTTCATTACGATAGTAAAATTCTCTTTCAATAGATGAAGAACTATCGTTGGTTCTTGCTGTAAGAGTTTCATAAGCTGTAGATAAAATATTATCTTTTGTCTTGTAATACGATAAATACGATGAAATAAAGCATATTCCAATTACTAAAGTAATTATAAAAAGCATTATTCTATTTCCAGTATTTTTTAAGAATTTGTTCATAAATTACCTCCTTTTCTGTCAACATTTAAATTATATCATAAAATTATGTAAAAAGTAATCGTTAAAAGTTAAAAAATTATAGTTAAAAAAGTATATAAAACCGAACAATACGGTAATATATACTTTTTAAAGTGATTGTATATTTTATTTACTGCTTATTGATAGTAATTTTTGTTTTAACTGTTCTTCTATATTATGAAGTTCAGCCTGAGCTTCTTGACGCTTTTGACGTCCCTCTGTTTGAATTCTTAAAACTTCATCTAGAGTTGATATTAATGATTCATTTGTATTTTTTAATGTATCAATATCAACAATACCTCGTTCAGCTGCTTTTGCAGTTTCAATAGTAGACATTTTTAATGTTTCTGCATTTTTTCTTAAAAGTTCATTTGTCATATTTGTAACTTCATTTTGTACTTTTATAGCATTAGTAGAATGAGCTAATCCTAGAGCCAGTACGATCTGACTCTTCCATAAAGGAATTGTATTCACTATAGTTGATTGTATCTTTTCAGACATTAATGTATCATTATTTTGAACAAGCCTTATTTGTGGTGCCATTTGAAGTGAGATTGTTTTTGTAAGTTCAAGATCATAAATTTTCTTTTCAAATCTATCGCATAATGCTGTAAAATCACTTACCTCTTGAGCATCTTCTGGGCGACCACTCAATCTTGCTTTTTCTACTAATTTAGGAAGTTCATCTTCTCTTGCCTTTTGTAGTTTTTTCTTACCAGCAAGTATATACATATAAAGCTCTTTAAAATAAGCTTTATTTGTTTCATACATTTTATCAAGCATTGATATATCTTTAAGAAGCTGTATTTGGTGATTTTCAAGGGAAGTGCATATATTATCTATATTTTCTTCAACTTTTGTATATTTTGTTCTCATTGCATCAATTTTTTGCACAGGCTTTTTGAAAATTCCTAGAATACCCTTTTTTTCTTCAGTCTTCTCGAAAGTTTTCAATTCACCAACAACACTAGAGAGCATATCTCCTATACTTCCTAAATCTTTAGTTCTAACATTATTAAGTGCTGCCTGTGAGAAATCAGCTATCTTTTTTTGAGCTCCAACTCCGTATTGTAGTATTGAGTTCGAATTTGTCAATTCTATTTTGTCAACAAAGTCATCTACCATTTTCTTTTCTTCTGGAGTTAAAAGATTATCTTCAGTTTCTTTTGGCTGATTTTGTGTAGTTGTATCTACCTTATTATTTTCCTCTTCAAAAGATGGTTCAAAAATTAGACTTGGCTCTGGCTGTTTGTTAAAAAAACCATCATCAAAATTGTTATTCGTATTATTATCGTTCATATTCTAATCCTCCCTTTTAAGTCTGCTCTATCTATACCCATTAGTTGAATATATTATCTCAATTAATTTATTTTACTTATTTTTCTTTTTAAAATCGTCTTCTGTTAATCCTTCTTGTGTGAAAAGAGTTTCAAGCACTGAAATATCTGATGAAACATCTAAAACAACATCTTCAAAGAGATTATCTAAAAGCTTTCTAAATGCTGTGTTTATTAAATCTATACTATTTTCTATCTCATTTTTTGCTTTTCTTATGTTTTCACCTTCTATAGTTTGAGCATTTAATTCTCTATATGAGTAAATAAGCTTTAATGATATAGGAAGATAATGATTAAAGAATTTTTTTACTAAAGGAAGATTATCAGGATTCTTTCGTACATTATCAATAATATTTTTAGTTATATTAGCCATTTCATTAAGCTTTGTACATATATTATTTCCACGTAATGAATAATTTACACTTTCTATCTCTGAGATATACTTTTCACCATTTTCAATTACCAAACTTAATTCACTTTTATCTTGATCAACAGTGTTGTCTGCTTCTTCCTTTGAACGCTCACTATATGCTTTCATTGAATTTAAGTATTCTTCATATACTTCATCACCAAGAATAAAATATGATTTATCCTCACTAATATGTCCTTCTTTAAACATATTAAGACTCAT
Organism: Clostridium butyricum; assembly: GCF_006742065.1. Classification (NCBI taxonomy): domain Bacteria; kingdom Bacillati; phylum Bacillota; class Clostridia; order Eubacteriales; family Clostridiaceae; genus Clostridium; species Clostridium butyricum. The sequence continues at coordinate 724,794 of NZ_AP019717.1, forward strand.
CATCTTTTCAATATCTTTTAAGACAAATTTATTTTTCTTTGAAACTGACTCTGATAATTTGCTTATTTCACTATAATTTTTACCTTTTAATATATCAGAGTATTTATTAAACCTCTCTAGTCTTTTTCTTATTTTCCATCCCCTAAATGCAAGTATGACACTTCCAACAAAAAATACAAATAAAGTACCAAGTGTCATGTTTACTCCTAATCGTATAATCTTACTATTGAACATTGTAAGAATTGAACATGCACCAAAACTTATGGCAAATGCAACACTTCCTGTTATGCCAAGGACATAATAAATCATACCTTTGTACTTGCCTGATGGTTTTTTAGAAATATACTTATAAATTTCCTTTTGTTCTTTTTTATTTAATTTATTTACTCCATGTTCAAATTTTTCAGACATCTTTTGAAATTTCGTTTCAATACTATCTGAACCTTCATGGAATTTTGATTTAATGTCATGAATAGTATCTTCAGCAGTATCGCTAATGTTATCCATTATATTTTCACGTATGTCTGTAGCTTTTCTATTAGCATAATTTATGTATTTAAATGCACTGTTTATTGCATTCTCTATTTGATTTTCTATATCAAAAAAATCGTTATTATTCATGCCAAAACTCCTCCATTTTGTTTATCATATAAATAAATTATATATCAATATTATAATGATTACAATTTATTAGAGTTAATATAATTTTATACATCTAATCTTATTATAGTATTTAAGAGTATGAATTGATATTTCAAATATATAACTTATAACATATGCAAGTAAAAAATCATGAGTCCTTTAAATAAAATTATATATTTAAAGGACTCATGATAAATTTGTGAAAATTATTTCTATACTGCTATTTTTTTATTTTCAATTGAAATATTGTATCCATAAGAGTATCTGTATCTATAGATTGCTATTACCGATAATATGACTGATAATATTTCAGAAAATCCAGCAATCAACCAGATACCATCTACTTCTAAAAATGGCGGTAGAATAGCCATACCTAAAATGAAAAATATAAATGTTCTAAATAAGGAAAGAAATCCGGAAATCTTCCCATTTGAAAATGCTGTAAACATACCACTTGTAAATATATTAAATCCGCACAGTAAAAAGCTTATTGAAAATAAATTGAATCCATTAATAGTTATATAATAAACATCTGTACCTTTTCCACAAAATAATGTAGTAAGAGGAACTTCTAAAATTTTTGATACAATAAATGTTATGAGTGAAAATATTGTGATTATTATATAACTGTATTTAACTAGCTTTTTAATTTCATCTTTATTTTTAGCACCATAATTATATCCTATTCTTGGTGCAACTCCAGATGTAAAACCTATATAAGCTGCGGATAATAAAAATTGTATATATAAAATTACTGTAATTGCAGCAACTCCTGCTTCACCTAGATATTTTAGCATAGCAATATTATATAAAAAAGTTGTTACAGCAGTAGACAGTTGAGTTATCATTTCAGAAGATCCATTTATACAGGATTCTTTAAGGACATTTAATTTTATTTTAAGCTTTGTAAAATGTATTAAACTATTTCTTCTTGCAAAAAATATAATTCCTATAATGGACGGAAGTACATATCCTATTACTGTTGCAATTGCAGCACCTGATACCCCCATATTAAATACTACTATAAAAACATAGTCAAGAATCATATTGGTTACACCACCAAGAACTGAAACAAATAAACCAAAACTAGATTTTCCAACTGTTACATAAAAGTAATCAAATATTAGCTTAAGCATTATAAATGGTGTAAAAATTAAATTTATAGATAAATAATTCCTGCAATACTCTAATAAACTATCTGTAGCTCCTAAAATTTTTATAATATCATCTATAAATATTATTGATATCAGCGCTATTAATATGCCTATAACTAATGCTGATATTATGATAAGTGTAAAATTTTCTTTTGCTTCTTTCTCTTTTTTTTCACCTATAAGTTTAGAAACAATCGCATTTCCACCTGTAGCAAGCATTACGCTTATTCCTATAAGCATACTTATTACTGGATAAACAATGTTTATTGCTGAAAGTGCATTCGGACCTACAAATCTAGATACAAACATACCATCTACTATTGAATACATTGCAAAGAAAACCATCATTAGAACAGTAGGCAAAGTAATTTTAATGAGTGATAGTAAACTTAAATTTCTATTTAATGAATTTTCCATAAACACCTCTTTTGATTGATTTTTTCTTTAGTCTTTTATATAATAAGGTATCCTGTAACAGGATAGTCAAGATGATTTTTAAAGGATGATTTTTATGGATAAACATATTAAATACTATACTACTGGTGAGTTTGCACAATTGTGTGGTGTAAACAAAAAAACTTTATTTCACTATGATAATATAAATCTTCTTAAACCCGAGAAAATTACTGAGAATGGATATAGATACTACTCTTCTAATCAGCTTGAGCTGTTTTCTGTAATTAATATATTAAAGGATTTAGAAATGCCTCTAAAAGAAATTAAGGAATTTTTAGATACAAGGACTCCTGAAAAAACTGTAGCTCTATTTAACAAAGAAAAATCAATTATTGAGGATAAAATCTCTCACTTAAAGAGAGTGCAAAAACTTTTGGATGTAAAATTAGAAATAATCGAAGAAGCTCAGACATGTTCTCATGAAATTTTCATAGAACATAATGATGAAGAAATTATTATTTTAAGTGATATAGTTAAAAACACAGGTGAATCCTATGATGTAAATACATTTGCAGAACATATTAAATATTGTAAAAAAAATAATTTATCTTACGGATATACTATAGGTTCAATAATAAAGAAGGAACGTCTTATAAATGAAGATTTTAATATTATGAATAATTTTATACTGTACGATTACTATTTTTCAAAGGTTCCAAATTTAAAAATGTTCAATAAATATCCTAAAAAACCTGAAGGTGATTATGCAGTGATTTATCATTTTGGATACTATGATACTGTCTATAAAAGCTATAAGAAATTATTTGAATTTTTAAACAAAGAAAACTTAAAGATTGATGGAGATGCGTATGAAGAAGTACTAATAGATGATGTTGTTACGAGGAATGTAGATGATTATGTGATTAAGATTTCTATAAAAATAAAAAATGAATAAGCAGAGATAAATGGGAATTTTAAAATTGTAAAATCCCCACTTTTTTCTTTTTACAAATATTAAATATTTATGATATAAATCATATATTTTGTTTTAAGCAACATTTCAAGTCATCTTCAGGTGTACTTATAAGTTTTATATCAAAAGTATCTACAAGATATTGAAGAACATTAGGACTTAAAAATGCTGGAAGAGTTGGTCCCAAATAAATTCCTTTGATACCAAGTGATAATAATGCAAGTAAATCTGCAACAGCTTTTTGTTCATACCATGATAAAATGATAGAAAGAGGTAATCCATTAACATCTGTATCAAATGCATCAGATAAAGCTGTAGCAATTCTCACTGCTGAATATGCATCATTACACTGCCCTACATCTAATAATCTTGGAAGTCCAGCTACTTCTCCAAAGTTTAATTTATTAAATCTATACTTTCCGCAGGCTAACGTTAATATTATACAGTCTCTTGGAACAAGCTTTGCAAATTCAGTATAATAGTTTCTTCCAGGCCTTGCTCCATCACAGCCACCAATTAAGAAGAAATGTCTAATCTTTCCTTCCTTAACTGCATTTATAATAGTTTCAGCATGACTTAAAGTTTCATGATGTGCAAATCCAACTAATATTTCATGAACTTCTTCATCTTCCTTATAGCCACCTAGTTCTAATGCCTTATTTATAATTACACTAAAATCTTTCTTTCCATCTTTATTCTTACCAATATGCTTTACTCCATCCCATCCAACAACACTTGTGGTAAATATTCTATCTTTATATGATTCTCTTGGTTTCATAAGACAATTTGTAGTCATTAAAATACATCCCGGTATATTATCAAATTCTTTTTGTTGATTTTGCCATGCACCACCAAAATTCCCTACTAAATGCTTATATTTTTTAAGCCCTGGATATCCATGGCAAGGTATCATTTCGCCATGAGTATATATATTAATACCTTTTCCTTCGGTTTGTTCAAGAATCATTTCTAAATCTTTAAGGTCATGTCCTGAAACTATTATAAAGGGTCCTTTTTTTATATTGGTATTAACTTTTTGTGGTGAAGGATTATCATAAATTTTAGTGTTTGCTTCGTCAAGTTTTTTCATTATTGCGACACTCATTTCACCAGTTCTCATGGTCCAGCGTATAAGGTCTTCTACACTTAGGGTATCATTACAAACTGCTTCAAGTGCTCTTACATAAAAAGCATCAACTTCATCATCATAATATCCAAGTTCTCTTGCTTGATGCCCATATGCACTGATTCCTTTAAGACCATAAACAATAGTCTGTCTTAATGAACGTATGTCTGGGTCTAATTTTTCATCATACATAATTCCTGCAAATTTAGCATCTTTAAGCATTTCTGATTTAGTGCTGCTTAGTTTATATGTAGCATGAAGTGTATCATTTTTAATTTTTCCAACTTTCTTTTTAAGTTCATTTTTAATTTTATCGGATTCCTTTAGCAGTTCTATATGATTGTCAGCATCAAAATTAACATTAGTCAATGTTGTAAATAAACAGTTTTCTATAAAACTTACAATGTTTTTATCAAGCTCCTCTCCCTTTTCTATAATTTCTTTTGCATAACAACTTATTCCTTTTAGTTGAAAAATCAACAGATCTTGAAGATTAGATACTTCCGGAGTTTTTCCACATACTCCAAGTTTAGTACATCCTTTTCCACCAGCTGTTTGCTCACATTGGTAGCAAAACATAGGATATTCCAGTTCCATATTGTTTCCCATATTTACACTTCTCCTATCAATTAGTAAATTTTCTCTCAATCTTTTGAATACTAATTTAGGTTTCCCTCATAAAAGCCTATTATTCATTTTCTTGCTTAGGTAATTCTCATATCTTATTAATTTTTAATATAATTTATAAAAAATATTATTCATTTTACATTAATTATATTAAATAACAAAACGAGAACTTATAAACACAATAAGTTCTCGTTTTTTTATAATTTATTTTCTTCTTGATTTTTTAATATATTTTTTATACATATATCATTCATAAAAATTATATAATTATCAAGATTATCTTCAAAATTATTTATTTGTAGCCATTTTCCATAACACTTAAAAATTTTAATTATTTCCTCTTCCAATATTCTCTCCTCCTATAAACATTATACAATATCTATAGGTTTAAATCAAACATATGTTCGTAGTGCTGAGATTACTTAACTATATGTCAAAATCATATTTTTTTAGTAAAATAATAGCGTTTCCCTGTTATAGGATAGTTTTCTAAAGTAAACACTTCTTTATATCCATGCTTTTTATAAAATTCAGGTGCCTGAAAACTAAAAGTATCTAAAAAAGAATATCTACATCCACGACTTTTTGCTGTTTTTTCTGCCTTTTTTAAAAGATCACTTCCAATTCTGCGTCCCCTCAACTCTTCACTAACCCACAAAAATTTTACATATAACCAATTACCATGTGTGTCTCCAATTAGCCCCGCAACTTTTTTGCCAGTTTCATCTTGTAAATAAACTCCTAAATCCTTTGGATTTTTATCTTCAATTTTTGATAGATTATATTCTAATAAACCCTGAAAGATAATATTTTCATCTTCCTTTGTAATTTTATCGGTAATTTCATATTTCATTTATTATCTCCTTGCATTAAAGAATGTACTTTTATGATTATTTTATACCTTCATTCTTTCTATTGTTTCACATAGGGAAAGACATTCTGCATATCTATTTTTCCAAATAAATTCATTATAATATTCATAACTTTGCTTAGCTGACATGAATTTATTGTCAACTGTAGTATTTGAATGTTCAGGAACAATAATATTAAATCCATGTTCAAATCCACATTTTATTGTGGCATCTATGCAATAGTCAGTTTGAAGTCCTACAACTACAACATCTTGTTCATCTTTATTTTTTAAATATTCTAATAAACCAGTATCTTTAAAAGCGCTATTTACTCTTTTATCAAATATCTTTTCATCATTTCTTGGTTGAAATTCCTCATATATTTCAAATCCATCAACTCCCTTGGTAAGTTCGCTGCCTATCCCATCATCATGACGTACAAAGATAACTTCAATGTGATTTTCCCTAGCTTTTTGTATTATTTCTTTTACATTAAATACAAACTTGTTTAACTCATATAATTTTTCATTGGTTATCAATTTTTGTGTATCAATTACTAATAAAACCATTGTTATCACATCCCTCATTAACACTTTTAATATACACTTGTCCTAATTTGATAAACTCTTCTCTAATTCAATACTAGCAAATGTTTCTTCTGAATAAGATACATTGTATGGTGTACATGTTATGTGATTAAATCCACATTTATGCCAAAATCGTATTCCATTCCAATTCTTAAGAGATACTAAAATTCTTACTTTATTAAATATTTTTTCTTTTTTTAAATAACAACATAACATATCAATTATTTTATGTCCGTATCCTTTATGCTTTTCTACATCAACAATAGAAAAATGACTTATATATACAATATCATTTTTAGGATATTCTTTAATGAGGGTAATCCATCCAATTAGGGTTTCTTCTTTATAGCAAGACAACATCATAAAATCATTTTTACTTTTATTTATTGGGTACCATCCTTCTGCAAAACAAATATCTGGACTTGGCCCTATTTCACCTTCAATTTTCATAAAATATTTTGATTCTTCTTGGAAAATCTGATTAAGTTTTTCAAGTTCTTCTTCTTTTGAAATAAAAATTTTCAAATTACCATTTACTATTTTCATTAACATGCCTCTATAAGTATTAATAATATTACTTACTAAAGTCTAATATAGATAAAATTTTTTATTATAAAATGAAAAAATATCGCAATTATCTTAATTTTTGAATAATGCGATATCTCTAATTAATATTAAGATTTACTTTTTATGTATATTTTCAATGCTTTAATAAGCAAAAGCATTGTATAAAAACCAGTAATACTCAATATAACTGTTATGATCATCTTTATTCCTAAAATCAAAAAGCCTAAATTCATTATATCCATATTTTCCCCTTAATATAGTATTATACTGAGTATATTAACATATTTTACAAAATAATACTATATGATATTGATTTTATTTATAAATTGAAGTTTTGTTTTTTACAGTATATAATTAATACTAACATAAAAATAGAGATATACATTTATTAATATACTAAGGAGGTTTATATGGATAAAGAGATGCCCAAATGTCCAGTAGAAATAACTTTGCAACTTATAGGAACCAAATGGAAGGTGCTTATTATAAGAGATCTACTTACAGGTACTAAAAGATTTAGTCAATTAATGCGTTCTGTTACTGGTATTACACAAAAAGTGTTGACAAGCAACCTAAGATCAATGGAAGAAGCGGGCTTAATCATACGTACTGTATATCCTCAAGTTCCACCTAAAGTTGAATATTCCCTTACAGAAACAGGTTTTACTTTAAAACCAATATTAGATGCTATGTTTTCATGGGGCGATGCATATAAAGAAAATGCTAAGTAATTTTTGATATATAAAAAATATTAAAATATATATTAAAATAGCCTTGAAATTAAAATTATTTCAAGGCTTTAAAAATTACTTTAAGCACATATATGATTATATTCAAATTAAGTACTAATTGTTATCTGTAAGTTTTACTTAAACTTGTTTAACTGCTACTAAGTTTTTCTTATTGTCCTAAAAAATTAGAAGCTAAATTTTTTAGGAGGATTTCCAGAAAAATCTGCTATTGTTGCCTGTGCATTATCTAAATAAAAAACTTCAAAGATTGGATTGTCAGGTGAATTATATTGACCTTTTACTATTGGATTTAACATACAAGCTTCTTTTACATTCATATTATTTTCAAATACTGCTTTTCCATTGAGTCTTATCCATGCATAATTTTTATCTGAAACTGATATCTCTATCTCAGGATTATTTAACATATCTTCATATACATCTTTTTTGTTATTTGTACAAAACCATAATTTTTTTTCTGCTTCAAAACAGAACATAAATGGACGGCATTTTGCTTTTCCATCTCTTCCTACTGTGGCTAAATAATTTATATCTTTAAAAAACAATCTATAGTATTTAAAATTAATTTGGGCAATACATTAAATGAATAAGGCATGTACACTCTTTCAGTCCATTTATGTGCATCCTTACCAAAACATCCATAATTAATTGCTGGTATATTTAGCTTTTTAATCTTATCTAATGGCACATTATATAATTTCTCATACATTGGAAAATTATTTAACAAAAGTTTAATAGATTCATCATCATCATCAATTTTCAAGTAGCTGCTGTCAGTAAGGCTTGGAAAAAACTGATGCATTTCATATTTTTCATTGGATTCTTTTTGAAAATCATTTATTATTTTTGAAAGTTTATTAAATACCATCTTTTCATCTTCAACTTCTTTTTTTAAAGTATTGTGAGGACAGTATGGTGCTGCAAAAAAGAAAACTATTGTAGGTATATTTATTTGTGCAATATTACAAAGCTTTTTTACTATATTCATAGGTATTTCTCTTTTATCAATGTTTGTAGCAAGCATTTCTTCTGTATTTCCTGCTATAAGTTTTTTCAAATTACCAGTATATTTTCTTTCTGCAAGATTAACAAGTTCATCATATGATAAAACTTGATTTTTATAACTTATTTTAGAATATGGTATATTAGTCAATCTGCAGTATTCCTGATACCTTTCATTTAAAAGTTTTTCTGTATTATTAAGTGCATCAGTACTTGCTTGACGTAATTTTTCTGTTATATCCTTAATATAAGCATTATGGATAAAGTAATTAAAATAAACAAAGCTATTAAATGAAGTTTGTACATTATATTCAGTTTTTAAATCCTTCACTTTAAGAACTGATGGAGGAATGGTATATTCCCCATTGTATTCTTCGCAAAAATGAGGATTCAAATCAATATTTCTTACTAATTCTGCTGCTGTTAATGATGCATCAAATCCCTCAAAACATTGTCCTACATGAGTTTCTTTTCCTTGAATATAAAAACAGGGCAGTATTTTTCCAACTGCTCCTACATATACATGTCTTGTTGTATCATTTGGATAAAGTGGGCATATATAATCATTATTTATTGCAAGTTTATATTTAAAATTATATTTTTTTATTAAATCATATAAGATTTCTCGTGCTTCTATAATTCCTGTATGAAGATTTTCCTCAACTGGATTAAACATAGCTATTATATTTCCACTAAATTCACGAGCATGTTCAGATAAGTATTTCATAAGCACCATAAATACTGCATCACCACTTTTCATATCACAAGCACCTCTGCCAAAAAGATAATCTCCTGACATAAGATCTTTTTTTACATCATCTGGCAATTTAATTTTTTTTAAATTTTCCATTAATTTATCTGTATCAAAAGCATATTCACTTAAATTTCCGTAATCTTCTATACCTACTGTATCAGTATGTCCATGTAAAATTATAGCCGTTTCACTAGAACTTTTCTCACCTCTAAGTAAAACTAATACATTTTGTCTTTCAAATGGATCATTTTTAAGTTTTTGAATTATTATATTATCTGGATGATCTTTAAAATATGAAATGTTCCTAAAATAATTTTCTATAAAGACCCCGATTTCTTTTTCACCATGTGAACCATTAACACTATCTATGCTGACCATTTTTTTAGTCAGTTCTAAAATATCTTTAAACATGCCAATCGCTCCTTCTAATTTTAAACTTTGTATCCTGTATACAGTTTATTAATATATACTATACTTTATCAATGAATTTAATGTTAATATTTTGAATCTTCATACTCTTATATAATTATGTATACAAAATAAAAATGATTATTTTATTTTGGAATTAAAACCTATAAACTAGAAACATTATGAATTTAGTTTGTTCATATACTAGTAAATATAGTGATATTAATAATATATGTAATAAATTAATTTAAGTATTTTTCAAAACATTTTATAATTTCCATATAAAGTATATCCATAGGAGGAAATTTATTTATGAAGATAGTTATTAGTGATTATGAAGATACCTTAAATAGAAATTTAGATTATGAAATAAATTTAATAAAAGCTGCTTTTCCTATCTGCGATGTTGTTATTCATGTATTTAAAGATAATAATTCGCTAATAAAGGAAGTAAATGATGCAGATGGACTTATCACTGCCTTTTTAAAAGTTGATGAACAAATATTCAAAAATTGTCCAAAGCTAAAATGTATCAGTATTAATGCTACAGGATACGATAATATCAATATTGAAGATGCTAAAAAATACAATGTTACTATATGTGCTATAAAGGAATATTGCACTATAGAAGTTGCTGAATTCACAATGACTTTAATTCTAAGTTTGGCAAAAAAAATTAAATACCATCAGCACTTTATTGAAGATGAAAAAAGATGGCAGTACAGTCTTGTAGAATCAGTTTATAAGCTTGCGGGAAAGACACTTGCCATATATGGGTTAGGAAGAATAGGACAATCTGTTGCAGCACGTGCAAAAGCCTTTGATATAAATGTAGTAGCTGTAGATCCATATATTCCTACTGAAATTGCATATAATTTAAACATTCCTCTTGTAAATGATGATTATGTTTTTAAAAATGCTCATATTATATCAAATCACATGAATGTATCAACTAGCAATATAGCCTATTTTGATGATAGATATTTTAATTCACTACAAAAACGTCCTATATTTATTAATGTAGGACGTGGTGCATGTGTCGTTGAAGATGCGTTAGTTAAAGCTTTAGATAATGACCGTATTTCTTCTGCCGGATTAGATGTTCTTATAGATGAAAATCCTGATATTAATAACAATCCACTTTTTAATCGTAATAATGTCATAATAACTCCCCATGCTGCTTTTTATTCAACTCAATCTTCATTGTTATTACAAGAAATATCATGTAATAATTTAATTGAATTTTTCAATAATAACCTAGACAAAATTAATTATGTTGTTAATAAGAATTAAAAAATAAGAACCATATCATTCCATACAGCTCCACCATGTTCTGACGCTGAAACACCTTGATGCTTAAAACCAAATTTTTCATAATAATGTATAAGGTGAATCTTGCATGTAAGAACCATCCCCTTTTTTCCTCTTTCTTTTGAAAGTTCAATGAAATAGTTCATGAGTTGTGCTGCAACTCCATTACGTCTATAGTCTGGAAGCACATCAAGACCAAAGATAGTCTGATAATCTCCATGCTTTTTATGAAGTTGCACATTATGATAAAGTTCATCTGGTAGTTCTGGTAAATCTGTAGTACATCCATTTATAAATCCTATTATTTTTCCGTTATCTTCTGCTATAATAAAATTTTCTTTAAATGCATCAAATCTTTTTTGAAAATCACTTTCCTTTGCTGCTTCTGCCTCTGGAAAACATATACTTTCAATTTTTATTATTTCATTTAAATCTTCTTTTGTTGCTAATCTAATATTCATATATTATTTCCTTTCATGAATGAGTTTTTTATTTTTAGTATCAATGTATATTCTATCATGTATATTCATAATTTTAATATTTATTTAATCAATTTCTTATTATGTTATTCTTCTATAGCTTAAATATTTAGCAAAGTCTTTATTATAGTAGTTGTAGTAACACCACACTATATAATTCCTGAGAAAAAATCACTAATAATATTTTAATAGTTCTAACAATCATATTCCAATAAATAACACTCTCTTAATCTTAAGCTAATATAAAAGATATATAATTTATTTTAAGATGAGAGGAGTGATTAAATAATGAAACAACTAAATATATGCATTGATATTGATGGAACTATAACAGACCCTTATTACTGGCTTGATTCTATTAACAATTACTTCAATTTAAACATCACTGAAAGTGATGTTACAGATTATGACATTGCAAAAGTAATCAATGTTAAAAATTATGAATATGATAAATTTTATGATGAATATAAGGTACAACTTCATAGCACTGAAAAATTAAGAAAAGATGTTAAAAGTGTACTTGATGCTCTAAATAGATTTAACAACATTTACTTTGTGACAGCAAGAGACAGATCCTTAGAATTATTAACTAATTTATATTTAAAATATAATAAAATTCCTTTTGATGATGTATTAGTATTAGGTACTCATCATAAAGTATCTGCAGCGCAAAAATTAAATTGTGATATTTTTATTGAAGATAGCTATAATAATGCCATTGAACTAGCATCTAATGGTTTTAAGGTTTTATTAATTGATACAAATTATAATAGACTCCCTCTTAAGAATAATATAATTCGTGTTTATGACTGGAAAGAAATTTTTCAAGTTGTAACTAAACTTACAAAAAATGAAGAAGTGGTTTAATTTATTTATAACAAAATAGAATCAGCTGTTACTTTAAAAACAGTTGATTCTACTAACTCATTTATAAAATCTTTTTTGCAAAAGTCATATTACAATACTTATTTTTTTCAATGTAATCTTCCATATTTGGAAGATAATTTTTATCATGTTCAATAGATCTACCAAAGATGGAAATAAATTTTATAATATGTTCTTCACTATCTGTATCCATAATATTATTAATATATATCCCAAAAAGATAAAAGCGTATAAATGAATATCTTAAAACAAGCATTAGATATCCTTCAAACATGTCTTCACTTTCTGAAAATGGGAATAAATAGTTATATATAAAGTTAACTATATAGTTTTCGAAAATATATCCATACTTCTCTGTTATTTCCCTATCATATTTATTAAATGCATTGATGTATTTTTTCTTATCTTCCCTTGAAATATTACTATATTTAACATCAAATCCATTAATTAGCACATCTTTAAATTCTTTTAAAGTATTTCCTGTGTTATCTTCACTCATATTATAAGAATTGACTATATTTTGAAAAAACTCAACTTGAAAAATGTAATCATTTCTATCTCTCACATAGACCATAGCAGCACTATCCATATCAAAATCTTTAATAAACATTGGAATTCCATTACAATCATAAGCTGATATTTTTTCTAAGCCCTCAATAAATGCACCAAGAATATATAATCTCTGGCTAATATCAAATTTTCTATTTTGCATTATCTTTATGGAAAATATTCTTATTTCTTTAAAATACTTTATAGGTGTATTTCTATATTTTTTTGAATTTGTATTATATTCATCATTTATTATATATTTTATAAATTCTTTTTGAATCAATTCAAATTTAATTTCTTCTTTTTCCCCAAGTATAAGCTTAGCAGCTTCATAGCAAGCTACGTCTAATGATATTTCATAATTATTATCAACCTTATTCATAATTCTTGGAAAATGTGTACAGATATTTGACAGATACTCTTCGCCAAGGGTTGAATAAATAGTGCAATATTTATTTTTATCTAAAAAAGGACACATTTCCTCATGATCAAGCTTTATTAATCCATAATCAAGATCACTGCTTATACATTCTTCATTTACTTGTATATTTTTCTTAAGCATAAGCTTTGCATTTTCATCTGTAATAGCGTTGTATTGTTCAAAAGTATTTTTATCAATTTCTATATCCCATGCTTTGCAACATGTATTTTCACATTTTCCTCCAATACAGCTAAACTTCTTAAAATATGTTGGACATGCTACTTTCATTTTATTATACATAAATTCATTTCCTTTTTATTTGTAATTATATTATAACTAACATATTATCCTATTATTATTTTAATGTAAATTATTAAAATAATCTATCTATTTTAGAAACAACACATAAATCTATGATATTACATAATCTTCACTACAAGGTTGATATTCTGTCTCAGAGTTTTTCTCAAAACCACTACTCATAAATGTTGCATCACTCTTTAAAAAGTATTTATAACTTCCAACGTAATCATCATTAGTAATATCAATATTATACCACTTGCCATCTACATTTACTTCATTCCAAGCATGTGGGACCCCATTAATTGAACCTATAACAATTCTATTTTCAATGCCTACCATATTAAACATTTTATATGCTGTCATGGCATATCCCTGACATGTTGTCCTACCTGTTGTTAAAGCTAAATATGAATTATTTGATTGTAATGTATCATCATAATCATATCTATTTACTAAATAATCATTTACAGCCTTAACCTTTTCATAATCACTCATATTAGAATTTGTAATAGCGTTTGATGTAGTTTTTATTTCGTTATCAATATAGTCTTCTTCGGATTTCGTTGTTCTATATTCTACACTTACTTCTGAATTATTTCCATATCCTTTTACTCTTAATCCAATAAGTGATTTACTTAAATAATCATCCTTTGCAGCTGACTTTCTTATAATATCTATTACATCATAATTAAAATAAGGTATTTCAAACTCTGTATCCCAGTTTTTTAGATGATTATAAATGTTATCTTCGATACTATTTATATCTGAAACTGATGCATGTGCTGATTGAATATTTAAAGTTATTAGAAATAATGTTAACGCTAAAAATTTTATACTTTTTCTTACCATAACTGCCTCCAGTTCATATGATTATAAATCTATAATATTTTAATATAAATATTATAGATGGTAATTATGTCATATTATTGTCAATTCAATTTAAACGATCTTCTGAAAAATTTGATAATTATTTTGTAAGAGAAAAATAATTATCAAATTCAATACTTCTAAAAAATCACAATTGTTTTTATCTTAATTTGCTCTAAAAATACTTTTGTTTTTTATAAAAGTAAACATTTTTCTCATTAATAATATCAAAATTAATATTATTATACATGCCATAATATTGGGTTTTATTATACTAAATGAGTATGATAAGCTAAAAGAGGTTAACAATTTTGCAATCATTGCTATACTTATAAATTTATATGGATTAATATTAGTAAGTCCTGCACCTATACATATTGCTTCATCTGGAAGTATTGGTAAAATAAATAACAATAGTACTACTATAAGCTCATTTCTTTTTATATATTTATTAAAACGCTCTATATATTGATTGTTTATAAATTTATCTATAAATTTAGTACCTGTTACTCTAACAAAAAAATACATGGTTATTATGCCAAGTAATGTTCCTAAAAAACCAAAAAACGCACCATTAAACATTCCTAGAACTGAACTTCCAGCTATTATAGTTACTGGTTCAGGTAATGGTAATATTATTGGTTGTAAAAAGCTAACAATAAAATATATAAATATCGCTTTATTACCATATGATTCTAGAATGTGCTCAAAGCTAAAATTATTATTTATAAGAAATGAATTTGATATATAAACAATTAAACTAACTACTGTCATGCCTATATTAATAATTCTTATAACCTTTTCTAAACCATAAAATCTTTTAAAGTGTGCCAATATATACATTAATATTAAAATTGTATATCCACTAATCATTATATTATTCAAATATATTTCTTCAATTTTAAAATAACAATTTATCATAATAATATTAAATAATGTTAATATACTAAAGATTAAAATATTTTTATGATTATTTTTTAGTTTATTCATATGATATCTCCTCGTATAATTAGTTTTTAATTATAATTTTATTTATTATATATATTTGAAATAGTAATAAAAAAAAATAGCTGTAGCACTTGTAATAACGACAATATACAAATTATGGCCAATAAATTTTTCCAAGGTTAATACAATCAGTAATAACCAACTTAAAACAATTAATTTCATTCCTACATATACCTCTTTCCTTTAAATACAATAAAATTATATCTAAAAACTTTTAAATTCTTATCTAGAAAAAGTTTAACTTTTGTTAATAATTTGAGGCAAAAAAAAGTATAGACTTTTACTCTATACTTTCTAAGTAAATATTGAATTTTATATCTTCATTTATTTTTTCAGCCAATATATTGCCTCCATAAAGTTCTATTATACGTTTTGCAATAGGCAGTCCAAGACCCGATCCTTCATTACTTCTAGATTTATTTTTTCTATAAAATTTTTCAAATATATTTTCCAAATCTTCTTCCTTTATTTCTGTACATTTATTTCTAAAAGATATTACTATTTGTTCTTTCTCCAGTCTAACTACAACCTTAAATACAGAGTTAATATCACTATATTTTTCTGCATTTTTAATTAAATTTTCGAAAACCCTCAGTATCTGAGCTGAATCAACATTACAAAAAAGTTCATCATATGGATTATCTAATACAACATCTATATTTTTATCACTGAAATTTATTATACTTTCACCTACAGCCTGACTTAATACCACTGAAATATTAATTCTATCTTTTTTTAGTATAAGTTCATTACTTGCTAATTTTGTATATTCAAATAATTCATTTACTAATTCCTTAAGCCTTAAACTTTTATTATATGCAATTTGTATATATTCATCTTTTTTTCTTTCGCTAATTTCTGTACTATTTAATAATTCTAAATATCCTATTATAGATGTTAATGGAGTTTTTAAATCATGGGAAATATTTGTTATAAGCTCATTTTTATTATTTTCAATCTTTTTTTCATTTGCTATCTTTTCACCTAATTCTAATGACATATCATTTATACTGCCACACAATTCAGCTAGTTCGTCTCCTCCTTTTACTTTAATGACTTTGCCAAAACCTTCATTTTTTATTATTTTAACTTCTTTTGTTAAATATTTAATATAATTTACTTTTATATTCACAAGTAATGCGAATGTTATTAAAAATGTAGAAATACCAATAAAAGCAACTATATAAAATATATTAATAGAAAAGAAGTAATTATTAATGATCTTATATTCAAAATTAGGATACAGTAAAAATATAATTCTACAAAATATAAAAGTACCTTGAATTGCTACTATAATAGACACTAAAATAACTAGTATTAAATATAGACCAATTTTATTTAAATTTATTTTTCCAAATATTTTTGTATTAAATATAATAACAGTAATTATAAAGACTACTAAAGCTAACATCTTTAAAGGATTATTAACACCTGTTACTAAATTAACGTTAAATATTTCACCACTCTGTTGCTTTGCAGCTAATATTGCATATCCTTCTGCTAAAACCATTTGTGCTAAAACAAAGCCTATAATAACACCAAAAATAAGATTGTACTTCTTTACTTTTATAAGTTTTATCATATCTTATAGCCTATCCCCCAAACAGTCTTAATATACTCTGGATTTTTAGAATCCTTTTCAATTTTTCTTCTAAGCTTTGTTATATGAACCATAATAGATGTATCAGAAACTGAATATTTTTCTTTCCATATAAATTCGTATAGCTCTTCAACTGTAAATACCTTATTTCTATTTTTGCACATAACTTCTAATATTTTATATTCAGTAGGAGTAAGCCTTACTTCATTTCCTTTCACTGTTACTTCATGCATTTCAGTATTGAGTACCAAATCTCCAACTCTTATAATTTTTTCATCACTATTTAAATTTAAAATAGTATATCTTCTAAGTTGTGCTTTAACTCTTGCTATTAACTCTAAAGAACTAAAAGGCTTTGAGATATAGTCATCTGCCCCCAGAGTAAGACCATTTATCATATCAATTTCCTGACTTTTAGCAGTTAAAAAAATTACAGGCATTTTATATTTTTTTCTTATTTCTATAATGGTTTCTATTCCATCTTTTTTGGGCATCATAATATCTAAAATTACTAATGAATACTTTTTTTCTTCAAGCTTAATCAGGGCTTCTACACCATCAGCTGCTTTATCAGTATAAAATCTATCAGCTTCTAAATATAAGCTGATAAGATCTCTTATTTCTTTATCATCATCAACTATTAAAATATTTTCACTCATTTTTAACTCCTTTACAGTCCAATACATATGCTGGTGGGAAATTTCTCATAATAAATTTAGTTCTAATTCCAGCGAAAAAATTTTCTATGAATTTCTTTTTAAATAATGAATATTGAAAAGTTATAAAACTCTACATTCAATTCAATTAGAATAACTTGTGTTTCTTCCTTTGCTCTTGCAAGTATCTTTTCTGTAAATACACCTGTTCCAGGACCATATTCTACTATACATCTTGCAGTACTAAAATCTATACTTTCCATCATCCCTTCGGCTAAATATTTACTACTAGGAGCAACTGCCCCAATTGTACTTGGATTTTTTATATATTCTAATAAAAACATAACTTCACCTCATCCATTTTTTATACATTATAAATGAAATATTTTAAGGTACACTACATAAAATTATTAATTTTTGTTAATATTTTTGCATATTATAAAAAGCAATATAATATATAAAAATTATAATCTCATATTACTTATTACTAGTGGACTTTGAATATGTTAATAAATAAAGCAGACAAATTCTATTGCCTGCTTTATTTATTAGTATATATTTAATACTTATTAAACATTTTCTTCAATATTTCCATAGTTTAAGAATGCATTAAGAAGTACAGCAACTATAGATGCTGAAACTATGCCGCTTCCAAAAATTTCTTTAAATATTGTTGGAGTATTGTCAAGTATATTAGGTACAACAGTAATTCCGAGACCTACTCCAATAGAACATGCAACAACTAACATATTAGAATTTTTATTAAAATCTACTTTTGAAAGCATTTGTATTCCTGCAACTGCAACCATTGCAAACATTATAGTTGTAGCACCACCTATAACTGGCTGAGGAATAATAGTAGCTAAAGCTGCAAATTTAGGAATTAAACCAAGCGAAACAAGAATTATACCTGATGCCACAACAACAAAACGACTTTTTACTTTACTTAATGCTAAAAGTCCTAAATTCTGATTAAATGTTGTGTATGGAAAGGAATTAAAAATACCTCCTAAAATAGTTGCAATCCCTTCCGCTCTAATACCACGAACAATGTCTTTTTGAGTAATTTCTTTTTCGCATACTCTACCAATTCCTAAAAAAGTTGCTGTAGATTCAATCATTACTACTAACATAACAAAAGTCATCATAAAAATTGAACCGAGATCAAATTTAGGAAAACCAAAGTTAAATGGGTGAATAAAGCTTATCCATTTAGCATTTTGTATTAATGAAAAATCTACCTTTCCCATAAATGCAGCTACTATTGTGCCTAAAACAATACCATTTAGAACTGAAATAGCTTGAAAGAATCCTTTCAAAAATTTATTTGATAATAATATTACAATCATTACAAATGCAGCTAATAAAAGATTTTCAATGCTACCAAAATCTTTAGCACCTGAACCCCCACCAATGCTTGTGACACCAACATTAACTAATGATAGACCAATCATTGTAACGACTGTACCAGTAACTACAGTCGGAAAAAATCTTAATATTTTCCCATATAAAGGTGCTATGATTAAAACAATAATAGCTGCTGCTATTATTGAACCATAAGCTGTCTGCATACCTAAATTTTTACCAATAATTATTAAAGGACCAACTGCTGCAAAAGTACATCCTAAAATTGCAGGTAACTTAATGCCAATATAAGGACCAATACCAAGTGCTTGTATTAAAGTGGCAAGACCGCATGTAAATAAATCTGCCGCAACTAAAAGTGCTAATTGCTCAGGTGTCAAACCTACGGCCCCTCCAATAACTAATGGTACAGCCACTGCACCAGCATACATTGCCAATACATGCTGCAGTCCTAGAACTGTTAATTGATTTAATGGAAGCATTTCATTTGCTTTATCTTGTTTGTTTAAGTTTTTAGTCAACATATTTTCCCTCCAAATAGATTTCTAAATAATTTAATAAAATACATTTTATATATATACTGAAACTTTCTGACATTATTTTATCATAATCGAGAAAATAAGTCGAATATTTTTTTGTTATTTATACAAATAATTCGTATAAATACAAATTATTTGTGTTTTATACATCTAATAGTTCGAAGCGTATTATCCTAAATCTTCTCTATCTTTGACTATTTTATTTTTTCAGGAAGAATTAATACTGATTTTATATTTCAAAATAGCATATTGAATTTGCAATTCTCATAATTTGAACTTATATAATAAAAAAATCATACTATTCATTTATATTTTGAATAGTATGATTCTCTACTAACATTGTATTTTTATTTTAACATTTGTTTTTATATAAATATATTAAGGCAAACGATTACCAGCTGCACGATAAATTTCGTACCATTGTGCTCTTGATAAATCTACATTACTTGCAGTGCACATATCTTTTAGTCGTTCTATATTCGTAGTTCCAAGGATTGTTTGAATTTTAGCAGGATGTCTAAGAATCCAAGCTATTGCTATAGCTGATTTGCTAACACCTTTTTCATTTGAAATACGTCCTAGAACTTTATTTAACTCTGGAAATTTGTCGTTATCAATAAATATACCTTCAAAGAAACCATATTGTAATGGAGACCAGGCTTGTAATGTAATGTTCTTTAGACGGCAATATTCTAAAATGCTACCATCTCTATTTACAGAACCTTCGAATAAAGTGTTAGCTTGAATACCGCTATCAACCATTCCAGAATGCATAATACTATATTGCATTTGATTTACGATAAGTGGTTGCTTCACACAAGATTTCAACAATTCAATTTGCATGCTGTTAAAATTACTAACTCCAAAATTACGAACTTTGCCACTAGATTGTAAAATATCGAAAGCTTCTGCAACTTCTTCTGGTTCCATTAGTGTATCTGGTCTGTGAAGAATAAGTAAATCCAAATACTCTGTTTTTAATCTTTTTAGGCTATTATCTACAGAAGTTAATATATGATCTTTAGAAAAATCATAGTATCCATCTCTAATAGAACATTTACTTTGAATTTGTATCTTATCACGAAGTCCTGATCTAGAATCTAACATTTTCCCAAAAAGTTCTTCACAATACCCTCCACCATAAATATCTGCATGATCAAAAAGTGTAATTCCCTCTGACATAGCAATATCCACATAATGTGATAATTCCTCTACAGACATTTTATCAATTCTCATACATCCTAATACGATTTCAGATGCTTCAAATCCAGATTTTCCAACATTAATTTTCTTCATCATTAATATCCTCCTTTTATCATAACCATGTACTTGCTTGTACACAGGTTTTATCAATTTTATATGTAGACTATATATAAACCTTTATAATTTATTTGAAAATATTATTATAACTGTTTATTTAACTATATATAAATATTTGTACTTTAGTTATTACAGCTTGAAAAAGTTAAAACAAATTATATTGAATTAAAAAAAGCTAATGTTATTATTTCATTCTAAGCTCTTCTATCATATTTCTTGTTTCCTTCAAATACTTTTCAACATCTGAGAAATTCTCTTTTGCAAGTCCTACAAATAGTATATCTATAACTGTAAGCTGCACTATTCTAGAAGATATAGCACCAATTCTCAAATCCTTTTCTACAAATGGTACTTGTATTTTTATATCACCTAATGATGACACTGGATTTTCTCCAAACTTTGTTATTGTAATGCATTTAGCTCCTTTTTCTTTACATTTACTTAATGCACTATATACTTCTTTTGTTTTTCCTAAATAAGATATTCCAATTGCTATATCATCATTTGATATATTAGCTGACATTGATAACTGTACATGACTTTCAAGGCTAATCATAGCATTTTTATGTATTCTAAGTAATTTATATTGTAAATCAAGTCCTATTAATGCTGATTCTCCAATACCAAAAATATATATATTTTTAGCATTCTTTATTGCCTTTATAGCTTCTTCTATAGTATGTTCATCTAGTAGAGATATAGTATCATTTATACTCTGTATATTTTTGTTTGCAGTTTTAACTATGACTTCCCTTATATTATCTTCAGTGTCTATATAATCGTATTCTATATTTTCAACTGGATTAATATCATCTTTAGCAAGTTCTATTTTAAACTCTTGAAAACCTTCAAATCCGAGCTTTCTTGAAAACCTTACCACACTTGAAGAGCTGGTTTTAGTGATATTAGCTAGTTCACTTGCAGAAAATTTATATACTTCACTTGAATTAACTAACACATAATCAGCTATTTTTTTTTCTGATTCTGTCATCTTATCATAAATCTGTTTAATTAGAAGGGAACAATTCATATAACATATCACCTCATATATTCAATTTTCTATTGTATTAATTTAAATTTTTGCCATGGACTAATATAATCTAATAAAAATACCTCATCATCAATTATTTTTCCTACCACATTAGTTTTACCTGAATTTTTCATATCAAGTTTAGCTAACTGAAGTTCACCAGCATAATGTCCATAGAGGGAACTTTCTATAAGTATGTTTCCTTTTTTTATATCATCTGGATTAAATACTTTAAACTCATGACCTTTATATTTTACTCTGCTTTGAGTGGACCTTATCATATATTCAGATACATCGCCCCTATTAAAGTGAAATTCTTCAAGAACTATCTTTTTCTCTATTTCAGGTAACCCTTCTTTTAATTTACACTTTAAAGTTAAACAATATGGATCTATTTCACTTAATCCTTTTAACTCTTCTTCACTTGCGAAACAGTTTGATATTATTATATCATCAATTAAATCTGTTGCCCATAAATGTTTTGCTTGTGCTACTATATTCATTTCTCTGTGCATTTCAAGTGTACATAAGCCTTCCCTTACAGGCCATGGTCCATATTCAGCAGTATCTGATGATATAAATGCAGCAGTTCTGATTCCTAAATCTTTAAATTGTCTGCTAGTTTTCATAAAATGTTCATAACTTAACCCCGTATATCTATGGGGATAAAAGTTATGACAAGATAATATATTGTCTTTATTTGGTTTATAAGATAATATATTATCAATATATTTTGTTCCATTACTTATATTTAATTCAATTTTTAATTGTTCTTTATTAAAAGACATTATAGATTCTTCAAGTCCAGTAAATCCCATATCCAATCTCAATCCATATAATCCAAGTTCTTTAAAAAATCTTAAGTCATTATAACTTATGCTTAAATCTTTGAATACTTTAGGACTTATATCTGCTATAACTTCCATATTATAATTATTGGCATGTTTTATAACTTCCTTAAAATTATCTACTATCTTTGTTTTATCTCCTTCCACTGATAAAAGACAAGTAAATACTCTTTTAAAATTATACTTTGCAGCTAAATCTATATAATTTTTTATTTCTTTAACACTATTATGCATTGGATATACTGAAATTCCTAATTTTCTCATACTAATCATCTCCATTTAAATAAATTTTTTAGGTGCAGGTGTTATATTACCTAAAATTACTTTTTCATAAGCCCCTGTTGCAGCAGGAATATTTCCAAAACTTCCTTCTAAAGTTTCATTGGCAAGTATTGCAAATGCAATTGCTTCTTTGCTCTCTGAAGAAAAACCAAGTTCTTCTTGTGTTAATATTTTATAGTTAGGCATAATATCTTTCATCATACTTAGTAGTGTATTGTTATAGCTACCACCGCCTCCTATTATTACTTCTTCAATAGTATATTTAGGCTCAATATAATTCTTATAATTATATTCTATTGATTTTGCAGTAAACATAGTTACAGTTGCAATTATATCTTCTATTTTTTCATTGTCACATTTTTTTAGTATCTTATGAACAAACTGAGCACCAAATAATTCTCTCCCTGTTGTCTTAGGTGGTGACTGATATATATATTTATTCTTCATTAAATCATCAAGCAATCTATATATAATCTTTCCCCTAGCTGCTATTTCACCATTCTTATCATATTTTTCTCCTGTTAATCTAAAAACTGTTTCATCAATAATCATATTCCCCGGACCTGTATCAAATGCAAAAACATCATCCAATCTACTATTTTTAGGAATAACTGTTACATTACCTATACCTCCAATGTTTTGAAGGACTCTATTTTTATTGGATTTATATAGTATGTATTCAGACAATGGCACTAAAGGTGCTCCTTGTCCTCCTGCTGCTATATCCATTGTTCTAAAATTTGATACTACGGTGCATCCTATTTCATATGCTATTATTGCTGGTTCTCCAATTTGCAATGTTGATCTTTTTAATTCTCCAACATCATTTGGTATATGAAATATTGTTTGTCCATGACTTCCTATAAAATCTATATTTTCTACATCAAAATTAATTTTTTTACACAACACTTTTACAGCGTTACTAAATGCATGTCCAAGTTCAAAATTCAAACTGCATATAAGCTGTGAGTCAGAATCCTTTATTGAAATGCATTTTTTGATTTTATTTCTAAGTTCAACGTTAAATGGTATTGTATCAAATGCGACAACATGTAAATTTGTATCAAGTCCATATCCATCTATTTTAATTAAAACTACATCAATGCCATCAAGAGAAGTTCCAGACATTATGCCAATCCCATATTTTCTATTCATGTTCTCACCTCTTTTATGTTTAATTCTATATATTCATATTAATAACTTCATAGTATGCTCCTAGTGTAGGAGAAATATCTTCATCATATATACTATAGTTTCCTAAATTCATATCTAAATATTTAATAAAATTTGCTTTTACAATTTCTATTTTTCTTATTATATTTCCTGAAATTCCAATTTTGATATTTTCTTTTAAACCTGACTGTTTTATTGCTCTTAATGTCATTTCACCTAATTCTTCGCCTGCATTTATTAATATTTGTGTCGCAGTTGAATCATTCTCTTTGGCAAGTTGTATCACTAATTTTACAATTGCAGCAACATGTGCTTTATCTGTATTATAAATAAAATTAATAATATCTAATTCTCTTTTACATCCTAATTTATTTAATATTCTATCTGTAAATTCTGATTTTAATTGTCCATTATCTTTTTCATATGCAATACTTTTTAATGCCTGTATCCCTATATAATATCCACTGCCTTCATCGCCTAGTAGATGTCCCCATCCTCCTGCTCTTATACTTTTTCCTGAAATTTTTCCAATACATATTGATCCCGTTCCTGCAATTGTTAAAAAGCCATCTTTTCCTTTTAATAAGGCAGAAAGTGCTAAGTCAGCATCATTAACCACAATAACATTGCATTTGAATTCATCTTGTATATACTTTTTTATTATTTCTTTTCCATTGCCAGCAGTACTCCCAGCTATTCCAGCATAAATATATACACACTCACTTTTATTTAAGCTTTTAATACATTTCTCTATGGATTCCTTAATATTATTTAAAGCTTTTTCTTTATTAATTAGTATATTTCCATACCCTGATATACTTCGTGATAATGAATTTCCATTTAAATCATAAGCTACTGCTTCTGTTTTAGTTCCTCCGCCATCAACACCTATTATATATTTCATATTATTCATCCTTCTTCATATTTTTAAAGTAATACTGAATATGAAAAAATCACACCTACCAGCATCTTCTTAATACTAGAAGTAAAAAGTTTGCTTGTTAGGTGTTCTTTTTTTAGTATTCTTATTATTTTTAATGTAGATAATCACATAACAATTCCAATTGAAAAACACTTCAAATACTTTTTCACTTATCTTACCACCTTCCAAATTATTCTTTCATTTTAAATCAGTAAGTGTTTCTATCATAATGAAAAATAGTATCTATAAAATGCAAACTTAAACAAATTGTACTTTATCTTGTTTTTCTAATATCCATAGTAGCTTTAATACCCTTAGTTTCTGATATTTCTCTATTTATTTCGAAAAATAATAAATATAAAACAATAAAAATAGCAACCAAAATAGTCCAAACAATTGGATTAATATTATCAAATAATATCTTAGGAATAATAAGAACTAATGGTGCTGAAAATCCAATAATCCATCTATTTACTTTATGTTTTTTTATTATTTTTCTACATAATCCTAACGAACCTAAAACAAATGCCATCATAAGAATTATATATACTAGCCATGTTAGAACTTTCATAATGCCACCTCATTGATAAATATACATCTTAAAATATATTTCTAAGATGTATATTTACATATTTAGATTTTATTTTTCATATAAATTTCTATATATTTTAATCATTTTTCCAATTAATGCGTTTTCAGATATTGCAGTCATTAATTGATCTTGTGCATGTATCATTAATAATGACATTTTAATATCTTGTCCGTTTATTTCTGATTGAATTAATTTTGTCTGTGTATTATGGGCTAACCCTAATTCTTCTTCAGCTTTTTTCATTAATGTCTCTGCTTCTGTAAAGTCTTTATTTTCAGCTGCATCAAGAGCCTCATAAGCATATCCTCTTGAATCACCTGCATGTGATATTATTTCAAATATTTCTTGCTCCATTTAATCATCATCCTTTGCTATTATTTATTAAACTGTGGCAAATATTCTTTATTTAATTCATATAACTCATCAAATAACTTTATAGCAGTATCTATTGATGGAATTAAAGGATTATTTGCTAAAGCCATTATTGCTGCATTTTTATCACCATGTACAGCTGCCTCAACTGCTAATATTTCATAAGCCTTTACACTTTGTATAAGTCCTAATATTTTTTGCTCAACTGGACTCTTTAATGCTAGTGGTGTTGCGCCTCTTTTATCTACAATACAATTTACTTCAATTACTGAATCGTCTGGAATTCCTTTAATTGTTCCGTTATTTTTAATATTTACTGTATGAATATCTTTCTTATCGTTATATATTGCACTTATTAAAGATACTGCAGCATCAGAGTAATATGCTCCCCCTCTTTTTTCAAGTTCAACTGGCTTAGTATTTAATTCAGCATTTTTGTATATTTCAAATAACTTTTCTTCTATTTTCTTAACTTGTTCTGCTCTTGTTCCTATAGTTTCTGATGCTTCTTTTTCTTCTTTTAGTAATCTGTCTGTCATATAATAATATCTATGATATGGACATGGTACCATTCCTAATGCATCTAAAAATTCTTTAGGCCACTTTAAGTCAGATATGTTTTTCATTGTAAGACTTGCACCATCTTTTAATTTTTCTATAACTTTTTTAGTTACATTTTCATCCTTGTACCAAACATTTCTTCCCCACACCAAATGGTTAAGTCCTACATATTCTATAAATACATCTTTGCTATCAACATCAAGCATAGAAACAATGTCCATCTTCATATGTATTGGTACATTGCATAATCCTATACACTTAATATCGGTATATTTTAATACTGCTTCTGTAACCATTCCTGAAGGATTGGTAAAGTTAATTAACCATGCACTAGGACAAATTTCTTTTATATCCTTGCATATATCTAGTATTACTGGAATTGTTCTTTGAGCTTTAGTAAAGCCCCCTGGTCCTACTGTTTCTTGTCCTAAAACATCATACTTTAATGGAAATCTTTCATCTCTTGCTCTTGCATCTAATCCTCCAACTCTAAATTGTGTTACTACAAAGTCGGAGTTTTCCAAAGCTTCTCCTCTATTTAATGTAAGAACAACTTTTACATCTAATCCAGCTTTTTTTAACATTCTTTTAGCTAAATCTCCAACTATACTCAGCTTTTCCTTACCTTCTTCTATATCTACTAAATCTATTTCACCAATAGGAAGTTCATCTTTTCTTTTTATGAATCCATCTATTATTTCAGGAGTGTAACTGCTTCCTCCACCAATTACTGTAATTTTCAATTTACGCATTTCTTTATGCCTCCAATATAAATATTTTTATATTAATCTAGCACCGATTTTTTTATCGGTGTTAGATTTTATGTTTTATGTTAATTATTGTTTTCCATACCTTCTTTAATTAATTTCTTTTCATAAGCTTTAAAGAATGGGAAGTATATTACTGTTACAATTGCAATATTAATTAGTACTAAAATTATAGCTCTCCAATCTCCTCCAGTTGCAAGATATGCACCAATTGGTGCTGGCAATGTCCATGGTGCTAGTACTACTGGTTTTGCAACTAAATTAAGAACCATTGCAAAATATGAAATAATTCCACAAACAACAGGACCTAAGATAAATGGAATAATTAATAATGGATTTAACATAATAGGTGCACCAAAAATTACGGGCTCATTTATGTTACATATTCCAGGTATTAAACAAGCCTTCCCAATATCTTTTAGATATCTAGATTTAGAAACAAGCATTAATAGTACCAAACCTATAGTTGCTCCTGATCCTCCAATCCATACAAACCATTGGAAAAATGGTTCTGGTGCAATATTAGGAACAGGTTGTCCAGCTGCTTGTGCTGCAACATTTGCATCAAGCATAGCTAACCATATAGGTCTAGCTACAGTTCCAACAACAGAATCTCCATGAATACCACAACCCCATAAAAGTGTAATAAGAAGAATTGGAACAACTATTCCTGGAAGTGAATTTCCTGCTGTAACTAATGGTTTAAATATATTAAGAATAAATTCCTGAATATCAAAATTTAATAAATCTCTTATAATCCATATTGGTATAATTATTAAAGTTGCAGGTATTAATGCAGCAAATGAATTTGCAACTGATGTTGGAACTTCCTTAGGCATCTTTATTGTAAGATTTTTTTCTTTGCAAAATCTATAGATTTCAACTGCAAAGATTGCCATTAAAATTGAAACAAACATACCAGATCCACCTAAGTTAGATAAAGGTAAAACCCATCCTTGAGGATCGATATTTAATGGAACATTAGTAAGTAAAAAAGCTGCTAAACCTAAACTACCACCAGATAAAGGATCTAGCTTGTAAGATTTAGCTAAATTATATGCAATACCAAATGATGCATATAAAGCCATTATTCCCATACTTAAACGATATGGAAACATTATTTGAGTTACATATGGCTTTACAAGTGCTTTTAACGTTTCAGATGGTGGAATAGCAATAACTAGAAAGAAACTACCTACAATTATTAATGGTATAGTAGATACGATACCATCCCTAATAGCTTTTAAATGTCTTTGTTCCGATAACTTTGTCATCGGTGGTAATAAATATTTTTCTAACCATTCAAAAAAAGTTTTCATTTTTTATTCCTCCTTTTAAATTAAAGACTATTTACAATATTTCTTTATTTGTTTAAGAACTCTTGCCCCACCTAATGGTGTATAGCCTATAGGTTCGATAGTCTCTACTTGTAATTTAAATTCTTCCCCTTGTTCTTTAAAATCCTTTAGTCTATGTCTTACTTGTGGGGCTACCAATGCTAAATCGTATTCATTTTGCTTTATTTCATCATAAAATTCACTTGTACCAACTGCTTTAATCTCCAATTTAAAATTTTCTTTCTCTGCTTCTTTTTTAATCGCCTCAACTACTATTGCACTTGACATTCCACCTGAACATACCATTAATACTTTCATAAATAAAACCTCCAATTTTAATACATTATTTTTGTTATTTATATATTCACTAAACATTTTGCAATGCTTTTGAAATATACCCCTCATTTTTTTCTAATAAATTCTTTGCTGACTCTTTATCTAAACCACTCTCAATCATGAAGATAGATAATTTAACATCATAATCAGTTTCATTTAAATACTTTTCTGCTTCATCTTTAGAAATATTTGTAGCTAAGCTTACTATTCTTTTAGCTCTTTCTAATAATTTTAGATTTGTAGGTTTTAAATCCACCATAAGATTTCCATAAACCTTACCTATCTTTATCATTGAAACTGTAGATAACATATTAAGGACCATTTTTTGTGCACTTCCTGCTTTCATTCTTGTAGATCCTGTTATAACTTCTGCTCCTGTCACTACTTCTATAGCTATATGAGCTATTTTTGACATTTCAGAACCAGAATTACTTGTAATCGATATCACGAAAGCCCCAATTTGTTTTGCCAGTTCCATTGCACCAATTACATATGGTGTTCTTCCGCTAGCAGCTATTCCAACAAGTATATCCTTAGATGAAAACTTTATTTTTTCTAAATCATTTTGACCTTGTACCTTTTCATCTTCTATACCTTCTTTTGCTTTAAACATAGCATCTTTTCCACCAGCCATAATTCCTTGAATCATGTCTTCTGAAACTCCATAAGTAGGAAAACACTCTACAGCATCTAAAACCCCAAGTCTTCCACTAGTTCCTGCGCCTATGTATATAAGTCGTCCATTATTTTTAAATGCCTCTGTTATTTTTTCAATAGCCATTTCTATTTTAGGAATTTCTTTTTCAACTGCACTAGCAACCTTCTTATCTTCATTATTAATCGTTTTCAAAATATCCATAGTAGATAGCCTGTCTATATTGAGTGTATCTAAATTTACACTTTCAGTAACTAAACTTTCCAGATTAAATTTATTCATTAAAATCACCTCTCTCTTCCTTACAAATTAAGTATATACCTGCTGAACTTTTGTGTCAATATATTTTTATTATATTGAAATATTATTTCAATACTTATCTTAAATTAACTTTTTAATGTATTTATAAATCTTCTCTTTATGGCAATATAATTCTTTTTCCACTTGTAGTGAAAGTATTATATTATATAAAACTCTCATTTTTAATATTCATATTTCTTGTAAATGACTTAATAATTTTAAAATTATCGACATTCTGGCCACTATATTAAATTAATGAAATACAAAAAACAGCCAGTATATAAACACTAGCTGCCTGTATATCTTAATTGTACATTGCTCATAACAATTTAATTTCATTAATAAATTATAATTCATTAACTACGCTTTAAAATTTCAGTTTCTATTAATGAGTTTGAAATAGTCATTGCACGTATTAAGGACGTAAATCGCTTATATTGTGTGCTTCCTTCTTCATATTTCCTTTGTGACTTTTCTGTTTTACTTTTATAAAACAGCTATTCGCTTTACTTTTATACCTCAATTAAATTTTATTTATATATTTATCATCTATCTAATACCATAGTATATTCAAATTCTTTTGTTTCTTCATTAACCTTTTTCTCTAAAATTCTAAAATTATTTTTACAATAGAAATTCACTGCTTTTTTATTTCTCACAAAAACATATAATTTAATATGTTCATACTTTATCTTACAATAATTTAATAGATTAGAGCCTATTCCCTCTCTCTGATATTCCTTTTTCACAAAAAGTCCTGCAATATAACTTTTATCTATAACTCCTATAAATCCCTTTATTATATTTTCTTCCTTATATATATAAACTTCAGCTAATGGAAGCATTTCTTTAACTACCTGAAAATTATTAATCCAATATTCTTTAGGTACAAAATTGTGAGCTTCTATATTAGTTTCAATCCATATTTTCATTACTTCATCTAAATCATTTATCTTAAATTCTTTTATCATATCTTTCTCTCCAATTTAGTAAAATATAAAAATTGAAGCATTACTCACTCATTCATTTCACCCCTTCAAAAATATATATCTTTTAACATTATAACCTACTTTACTTGAATATTATTAACATCTATTATGTCATAATCAATCTAAGTATTACCCATTAAAAAAGGTAGATTCAATCTCTTTTCTAAAATAGATTTTCATCTTGCTTAAATTTCAAATCCAAAATCTTTAACACATTTTCTAATAGCTTCTTCAGTTTCTAAAAAAACAATTCCATTATTTTCTAATTTTAAGTTTGATATTCTTAAATCTCTTTTTCTTTCTTTAAACCGTTCTTCATCCCTTATTAATATCTCGTTAATTTTATGTGATAAATTCATCTCTTCTAAAATAATTTTTGCTACATTATAAGTGCTTAAATTATTTTCACTGCCAGTATTGTAAATTCCAAAGGGTATTTCAAATATTTTATAGAAGTTTTCAAGTAAATCATATACATAAGTCATTCCTCTATACTCATTTGATGGAACTCTCATATTTTCGTCTTTTAAAAGTGCACGAGTAACATTCCATATAATATTAGCATTTACTTTACCACACTTTTCTGGAAAACCAAATAACCAATTAAATCTTAAAATCCATACATTTTCTGTGATTTTACTGACTTCTTGTTCTGCAAGAAGCTTTTGCTTGCCATACACTGTATCTGGAATTGGAATGGTATCTTCGTTATATGGACCTTCTTCTAAATTTCCATTGTAAACTTGTTCTGAACTTATATGAATTAGATTCGCTTTTACCAAATCTGAAGCTTTTGCAATGTTTTTACTTCCTGTTACATTTATTTCAAAAGAATACTCAGGATTCTTTTCACAGACTTGTGTATCTGCAATAGCTGCAGTATGAACTATAAACTTTGGGTTAACTTCTTTAACTTTTGATATGACTTCTTTTTCATGAGTTATATTAAGTTCTTCCTTTGATAATGAAATAATATCATACTTATCTTTATAATATTCATTAAATCTGGATGCAAAGAAACCTTTACCTCCAGTAATTAAAATCTTATCCATTAGCTATCTCCCCCATTCGCTTCTATATTTTTTGTCATAATTTATAAATTATATTATATCATATAATTTATCGTATCTTATCTTTACCACATTTAAAAAGATTTTATATAAACCTAATTAATGCAAAAAAATTGCAAATCCAATTTTTTGAATAATGCAATTTTTTTATTAAATATTTATTTTTTATTATTCATAATTATATCTTAGTGTATAAACTATATAATTATGATAAAGGAAACTGAATTTCAGTAACATATTCTTCTGGATTATTTGTTTCCCATTCACCCTTATGGTATATTTCACGAACTGGTCCATCTATCTTATAATTATTTTTCTCAATCCAGTTATATATGGCTTTATAAGTTTCTCCTATTGTATTAAATGAACCTTGGTGAACAACGCAAGCCATTTTATCTACAGCAGGTAACTCATAAACTTTAAAAATTTTATTATCATCAACACGTTTAGTTACAGGTTCAGCTACTTCAATATCCCATGATTCTGATGTTTCGTAGTTCCATGTTGAATTATGAAACAATATCATACAAGGAATTGTACGTTTAGTTTCTGATTTATCTATAAAACTATTAATACTTGTCCACATTTTATCACATTCTTCAAAATCACATTTATTAATTATATTTCTTATTGATGCAATAAGCACTGCTTCAACTCTTTTTACAGTTATCTCATTCATAATTGGCACACCTCCGTTTTTAATTAGAAAAATATTTGTTCTAAGACGGTTGAGCCTTTTTAATTCATTTTCTAATGCCTGTTCAAGTATTTCAGCTTTATCTTCAAGCATTGAAATTATAGAATCAATTGAAGGAGTACTTTGTAGAATTGATGCTATTTCACTAAGTGAAAATCCTGCATCTTTTAAAGCTAAAATTTTATTTACATTAGCAAGTTGCATTGCACTATAATATCGGTATCCTGTAAAATCATCAACTTTTTCAGGTTTTAGAATACCTATTTCATTATAATGATGTAGTGTATTAATTGATAATCCACTTAAATTTGAAAATTCACCTATCTTAAACATAGTATACCTCCATTTATTAGGCTTTACAGGTGTGCACCCCTGTCGTCTATATTCATTATATAGTAATGGGTAACCATAGAGTCAACATTTATATAATCATTTTTTCTTCTAGTAAATGAACTCTAACATATTTATTGTCTTTTCTTTTTAATTGAAATGATTAAATATGTTAGAGTTTTTTATTAAGTTTTAACTAGAACAATGACTCATAATAATGATATCTAATTATCTACAAGATTTTTAGTTGCAGGGCTTTCTATTAATTTTCCATTATAATCAAATCTTGATCCATGACATGGACAATCCCATGTTAATTCATCTGCATTCCAATGTAGCTCACATCCTAAGTGAGCGCATTTTGTTGATACGAAAAAGACTTCTCCTTTGATGTTTTTATAAACTCCAACCTTTTCTCCTTCATGCTCAACAATTCCTGCATGACCATTTTGAATATGTTCTATTCTATTGCTCGGAATATATATTTTTTGTGCTATAAAATTTTTGGCTGTTTTAGATATGTCTTTACCAACATTACTTATAGACAATGATAAATCAAATCTTTTTGGTGAAAAAATTTCAGAATAATCATTTTCTTTTCCTGATATCATATCAGATATGAGCATAGCAGATACCATAGAACTTGTCATTCCCCATTTATTAAATCCTGTTGCTACATATATATTAGGTGTATCATCAGAATATCTTCCTATATAAGGTATTCCATCTATAGTCATACAATCCTGTGCTGACCAGTAATATACTTCTTTTGACTTTGGGTATAATTCTTTTGCAGCTTTTCTTAACTTTTCAAAACTTCCACCAGTTTCATTTTCTCCTGTTCTCTGCTTTATTCCGCCCAATAATAATAAATCCTTATAACTTCTAAATGAATACCCACTTTCATCAACATCAATATACATGCCATTAATATTATCTGCATCCTTTAATGCTAAAACATAAGATCTCTCTTGATGCATCTTTAAAAAATAAAATCCTGGTACATTCATTATTGGATAATGTGTTGCTACAACTATATTGTTAGCAGATATATTACCCTTATTTGTAATAACCAGATTTTCTTTAATTTCTAAGGCTCTAGTATTTTCATATATAATTAAATCCTCACATATATACCTTAAAAACTTAAGAGGATTAAATTGCGCCTGATTATTAAATTTAACGGCCCCATTAATTTTAAATGGAAGATCATTAACTTCTTCAACAAATTCCGCATTAATACCAACTCTATTAGCTGCTTCAACTTCTTCTTTAATGAGAGCTTTTTATTAAATCATAATCTAAAACTTCATTAAATTAATCTTAATACTAAAACTTACAGCAAAAAAGAACGCCATATCCCAGTAAGATCAGCATCCCCCTTTTATACAATAAAAATATATTAATCTATAAATTTACAACTCTCTTTGCATTAAAACAGCTGTGTATCCTTCTTTTTCAAATTCATCTCCAGTTTTATAAAAAGAATTTTTCAGCCAGAATGCTTCACTTTGAGAATTTCCATTTGCATAAGCCAAGCGAATATATTTAAATCCTAGTGCTTTTAGATATGTAGCACATTCCTCAATGATGTTAGAACCAATTCCCTTTCCTTGATACTCTTGCTCCATCATAAATAATCCAATAAAAGCAGTCTTATTGTCTGGAAAATTAATTATTAAATCCATAACAGCCACCAATATATGATTATCAAAAAATCCTATATAAAATTTATCTTCTTTACTTTTATTAGGTGGTAACATATTCATATCTTCATGAATACTCTCTTTTGTCACATACGGTGGACAATATTTATAAAACTTTGGATTTCCTATGGATAAAGTATATATTAAATCTATATCTTTATCATCTAATTTTCTAATTTGGTATTTTAAAGAAAGTTCACTTATATTCATTCTTACCTCCACATTTAGATTATCGATATTTTACTATTATCATTTCCGAGTTCATCCTTTATCCAATCCACTATTGTATCAATGTGTTCTGGATGTTATTTTAACATTACTATCTTAATAATTATCTCACCTACCAATTTTGGAATTTTTCGCTTAAACCATCAGATTATACATCATTATCATAAATGGCATTGTTATAATACACAAGATAACAGATAATGCATTAATTACACTTGCCATTCCTGGATTATTATCATAAATCTGTGCAAACTGCGTTACGCTTGAAGCACTTGGTGCACATGCGGCAAGAAAAGAAATAAGCATAATTTCATCAGCCCCTTTAATAAGACGTGTCATTCCACTAAATATAAAAATTAATAATACTATACCTGGTAAAAAAATCAGCCTGAAAAACGAAATCATATATGCCCTTTTCTGCATACAAACTTCCTTTAAATTCATATTTGCAAGGAGCATTCCTATAACAAACATTGATAATGGTCCCATCAAATTTCCCATACTGTTCATTGCACTTTGAACTGGTATTGGTAAATTAACCTGACCTATAAAAATAATGATTCCTACAAATATAGCTAATATATTGATATTAAAAAGAATCTTTTTAATATCAAAGTTACGATCTTCACTAATTATGAACTTACAATGTGTCCATATTAAAATTGTCTGTACTATAAGATATGCACTTGCATAAAAAACCATTTCTTGTCCTAAAACCAGCTGAACTAATGGAATGATAAGATTTCCACAATTAGAATAAATCACAGATGCTTTTTCAATTGTATTAAACTTGAATATTTTTTCAAGTATATAACTTATAAATATGTAAACAATATGAACAATAATAGCAGCAAATACTGCCAATACAAATCCTTTCACTTTGTCAGCTGTTAATTCTATGGTAAAAGCATTAATTATTGCACATGGTCCAGAAACAAATAAGACCAATGTTGATAATATCTTGCTATCTGAAATATTACATATTTTCTTTCTAATCAATATGTATCCAACAATTATCATTAAAAACATTGCAGCAATTTGCTTCATTAAACTGATACTAAGTTCCATAATCTCCCCCTTGTTTTATCAATAACCACTCTTCTCAATTCCAAATAATACATAAATCCTAATTTAATGTTAATAATTTAAACTAATCATGAAAGAAAAAATATAATCTATTATACTAACAAATATTTTACCATATCTTAATATTAAATATATTTAAATTTACTATTCTTAATTGCAAATTATTTTGTTATTTTAGCTTAGTTTTTCTAATTTCTCTCGTAATAACAACTACACCATAAACACCACATATTAACAGTATAATATCTTCATAAACATTAAATATTACTGACTTAATTCCTGTTAGCCCCCATATAGTTAGTAGAAAAAGTAAGAATTTATTTTTTCTACTATAACCTGAATACACTGCTATACTAAGACTTATAATAGGACAAGGCATTATATAAGTAACCATCTTTGGATAATAATTTCCTAATAAAATTGAAATGCCAGGATATATTGCATATAATAACAATAATAGAATTTGCCAAGGATTAGGTCTTTGAAGCTTATCATCTGTATTACGTATGCATTCATATAGAAATATTGCTCCGCAAATAAAATATAATGGCAAAGCAAATAGCTTTTGAACTGGTTCAATTCCATATATACAAAAAAATACAATACTTATATAGATATTAGCAATACCTAATGCCAATTTTGCAATCCATTTAATTTTCCCATAATATGATAATAATAATGATAAACCTAAAAAAAACATTAGTATAATTTGAATAGTTACAGTGTGTTTATTATAATTAGCTATAACATTCCAAAATATTTGTGAATTCATATAAACATCTCTTTATAAATTACAATTCATTTTAGATTAATTATAATTCGTTTGGAAAGCATTACAATGTTAAATTTTTTAATAGTATTTTATATTTGTTTATGCACAAAATCTACAGTGAATCACTATATATGTATTGTGCCGTATTTTAAACAAAAAAATATCACACTATCCATTTATTATTTTTAATAATGTGATATATAAATATTAAATTTTATACATATATAAATTTATATAATTTCAATGCCTTTTTCTTTAAACTCATCAATCAATTCTTCTGAACACATTGCAATATATTCTACTTGCCTTAAGTTTGGTAATTTTTCAAATCCCCCTATACTTTTAACATCAAATTCATCAGATTCACCATCATACTCTGGCATAATCATAAAGTATATCTCTTCACCACCATCAAAACAAAGCTCTGTAACAAGTGCTAAATCTTCTTTTGTAAGATTTAAATTTTCAAAAAACTCAACCATCTCTGGAATGCACTCAAAACCATCACCTTCATACACAGCAACATATTTTTCATTCATTTCTTCAAGTTTGTTTGAAAAACTTGTTTCTTTTTCCAATAGACTATTAATTACAACTAGTTTGAATCCAAAGTCTTCAAATATACCACTTTTATCTTTAAACATTTTTCTTCCCCCATAAATATTTATAATTTATTTAACATAAATATTATAACATAATTTGTAAATATCACATTATTCAATTTTCAAAGAACCAATATCTATTTATTACGTCAAATCTACATTTTGCGCACAAAAAATATCACATAATTCATTTACTTCTGAATAATGTGATATTAATCTAATATCTATCCTAAAACACTAAAAATCCAATCAGCTATCCATGTGTACTTTTGATACTTAATATAATCAGGATCTGTTACTGCTGGGTCTGAACCATCCAGTGTATTAAAAGCATCTATTTCAAATTGATAACAAATATCTTTAAGTTCTTCAATTTGGTCATCAGTAGCTTCAATATCAATAGTACACATAATTTCTTTTGAAAAGCCTAATTTATATAATGGAGTATCTTTAATAATAAGATTTACATTAATGTCTGGCATTAGATTCCCAATACCTTTTTTTAACCTCAAATAAGTATTAAATTCAGTTTCTATTCTCACTGATACCACTCCCAATTAAATAATTTAACTTAATTATATTTTTTCATATCACTATGAACCAGATTATCCTATTAGGTGTATGAAAATAATTAACCTCTCATAAATACGGTGTTTTCCAATTATTATTCTATAAAAAGAATAGTAATTATATTCTAACCACATTTCTAATTCACTAATTATTTTCATAAGAAAAACTCCTTAGTTTAAAATATACATTTCGATTTGTCTATAACCACATTATAATATATTTATATTTATCATACTTTAACTTTATTTGTTATCCCAATTAAGAGGTATATTCTTAACCATACCGAAGCTTTTAAGAATAAAATCACCATTTACATATTGAAAAACTACATCAAATTCTGTATTTTCATTCATTCCATAGTATCTTAGACTTATTATATCCAGAACATCAAAGCATATATAAGCAACCTCATACATATATGCAAATTTACTATCTCCACTGTATTTTTGAGCGATACAGTCCATTGTACAAAGACTTTTAGCAATAAATACAATATATGGTCTTAACTCCTCAAATTTTGATACTTCTTCCTCCAAATCAACAGTAACTTCATTATACCTTTTGTCTCCAAAATATATCAGAACCTGTGTTTCATCAATCAATTTTAATTCATTGGCATCCACAACTAATTTTAAGTTGTCTGCATAACGCTCATGTATCAAATTATCTTCCCCCTTGTATAATCTAGTTGTAACATTGTATAGAAAACTATTTATAATTCAAACGAACATTACAAGTCTAATTATTATTAATATTCTTATTTATTACTCTGCCTACGCCCAGAAATGGACTCTGCATTTCATACAAAAAATAATTTTTTAATTAAAAAGATGCTTTGTCTATTGCAAACATAGGCAAATTTCAAAATATTAAGTTATATTTCAAAATTATAATACTGTTTTTTCAGACCCTACATCTATTGAGATTTTGAATAATTATACCAGTCCAAAATTAAGAATAGACACTCTTAAAGAAGATGTACTCAAAATTGCCATTGAAAAGTCTAAAAAAGGATCAACTTTGTCTGAAAAAGTATATTCAAAATTAATTACTATTGCAAAAAAAGCTAGTATTATCACCATTCTGCTAGGCGGTTTATCCATTAAAATATCTAGTTCTTTGGCATTAATTAAAGCTTTTAAATCACAAATAGATAACTTATTAAACGAAATCAACACATTACTTGAATCATCTGAATTTCCTAAATCTATAAAAAAATTTTGAATTAATAGATTCTATTCCTGGTATAGGACGTCTAACAGCTATTCTTTTAATAGCTTATCCAATTATGTTACTTAAATTCAAATTTAATTAATCTACTATTATTGGTTAATTATATAATATTTACTAATACTTAAAATTATCAAACTA
This sequence comes from Clostridium butyricum, assembly GCF_006742065.1. Taxonomy (NCBI): domain Bacteria; kingdom Bacillati; phylum Bacillota; class Clostridia; order Eubacteriales; family Clostridiaceae; genus Clostridium; species Clostridium butyricum. The sequence continues at coordinate 764,532 of NZ_AP019717.1, forward strand.
TTTTTATATTTTCCATCATGCATATCTCTTTTCTTTATAGCTGCCACTGGAATAAATCAACGTTTTTTATCTTAATGGCTCTCCAAGATCATATCCATCGAGTTCTATAATTTAATATTAAATATAACCAATAGTCTTATTTCATTTTTTAATTGCACTATGAAATTTTTACGAACTATACTTTTCTAGAGTTTTATAATTATTAAATTTTATCTTAAGAATATTTATAAGTATTGTTTACATATATTCCATATAATTCTATAATTTAAAATAGAAAACAATGTCAAAGGGGTGGAAATAATAATGAATAAAAATATAATTAAAAGTTTAAGTACTGCACTTATTAGCTGTAGTTTATTTTGTATCCCTGCAAATGCAGAATGGAAATACGATTCCACAGGCTGGTGGTATACAGAAAATAATAGTTATTCAACTGGATGGAGACTAATAGGTGGTGAATGGTATTATTTTAAAGAAGATGGTTATATGGCTTCAAGTACCTATTGTGAATTTAATAATGCTACTGGTTCTTATTCACCTGGCACTCCTATAGAATGTAATGGCAACTACTATTACTTTGATAAAGATGGTCATATGTTACATGATTGCTTTATAATAGAAGGAAGTGGCAGATTCCAAACTTGGTTAGATCATAATGGAAAATCAACAGAAAAACAGTACGGGAATAAATATTCTGGTGGATATGATTTAAGTTATTCCAATTTAACATATGTACCATATTTAGGTGGATATACTGAAGCAGAAGCTCTAGAATTAGCAAATAAAATGGGTTTAAAATTAAATATTAAATATGAAAATATCCCTGATTCAAATCTTAATAATGTAATCTTAGGTCAAAATAATATTTCATCACAAATAACAAAAAATGAAACAGAATGTACAATAATAGTAGGAAAATATTCCGATTCATTAACTGGATTCACAAATACTGAAATACGAACTTTTATGATGGAGTTGCAAAAAAAATATAATAATTCCTATAGTTGGTTATACTTCTATGGTTTATATTAGTAATAATATAAACCAAGCTATCAGGCAAGAATCTAAAGTCTGCCTGTTAGCTCATCTTCTATCTTCTTCAATTATTCCCTAATCCCCACAATTATTTTTTTACTGATATAATTTTAATACTCAAAAGCATAATTGTTTAAGGTTACTTTTATAATTTAAGCAGTAAAATATAATCATTATTTCTTTTTCCTCTTTAAACTCTTATTTCACCTTAGTATTTTTCACCATTTACATTAATAACAACATATTCACTTTTACATCCCGTACGGAATACAAACCCCCACTCAGAAATTCCTGAACTTACAATACATGTAGTTCTACCAGTTTCTTTTATGCCATACACCATTTCATTCTTGCTAACAAGTCTGTTCATATATGCAAGAGGAAATATCTGACCGCCATGAGTATGACCTGACAAAAGAAGATCTGCTCCAGCCTTGTCAGCTTCACTATATTCAAGAGGCTGATGATCTAATAATACAATATAATGAGACTTGTCTAATGCTGCAAGCAATTCTTCTGTACTTTTTCGATCATGAACCGTAGCATCCTGTCTCCCTGTTATATAGAATTTATCACCCACCATAACAGTTTCATCCTGCAGTATATGGACATTGTTCTTTTTAAGTTCATTAACAAACTCGTCAGTTGAATAATAAGGATTTCCTCCATAGTTATGTAAATCATGATTTCCAAATATATAATATACACCATATTTAGATATTGCTTTTCCTAGTGACTTACATGCATTTACCATATCCTCATAAGAAGTGCTGCCATCAACAAAATCACCAGTAACCACAACCACATCAGGATTCTGCTGTGAAATTTTGTCTATATAATCTCCAAAACTTTCACCACTGAATGTAGTTCCTATATGTGAATCAGTAATCTGTATAATCTTTAACTTTTCATTTTTCTCCAATTTATCACTGGTAATATTATAATCTGTTTCGACTACATTATGTGCATTTACCCATCCATATGAAAAATAACAGCCTGTAATAATTATTGCAGAAATTCCTGCTACATAAGCTTTTATTTTTAGTTTAAAACATTTCTTTACTATGCTCCAGATTATGTCGCATACAAAAAACATCAGTGCAAGATGAAGCTCAATCACTAACGAATACATGAAATACCAAATTCCAATTATAATAAGAATAATTACTGGTATAGATGCTACACACCATGAAAGCAGTCTGCTTTTCTTTTCAATATCTTTTATAAACTGAAACTTGTGAAAGCTCCTTGTTATGTAAAGTCCAAGAAGTGCTGCTAATACTAATATTATTATTAAGAATATTACCATAAAATCCTCCAATCAATACATATACACCATTAAATTTGCATTAAGCTAAATAATATCCCCTTGTTTTATCAAAAATAAATACACATTAGTTTTTCTGGTCGATTGTTTGAAAAACCAGCATATAGAAAACCACCAATCTGATTTTTCAAATTCTTATCATTAAGTAAACTTTAAACTCTTATTTAAAATTTTCTTCAATATATTTAATGTAATCTTTTTTTTCAACTTCATTATAGTTATTCTTAAACCATTTATAAGATTCCTTTAGACCTTCAAACAAATCCTTTTCTTCCATCAATAACTCTGATTGTTTTGTCACATCTAAACTATATTCATAATCATAGAAACTAAAGTAATCTCTTTGATTATTATGCTCAGTTACATATACCTTTTCTAAAGGTGTTCCTACAACTTTATAGCATAATTCAATAAATGTATTAATATCTATTGATTCAGTGTTTCCAACATTATATATATGATTAGTTGGATGCTTCTCCAATATTTTTTCAATAACTTTACATAAATCATCTACATGGAAAAATTGCAATTTCATTTTACCATCATTAGGAATATAAAACTTTCTATTTTTTAAAGCACATTCAAATACAAACGGCTCTCTATATACATTTTGCATTGGTCCATATAAATAAGGTGGTCTTAATATATAAGCATTAGGTACTTTAGAAATCAAGTATTCTTCTGCTTCAATCTTATCTGTTCCATACTTACCCCATATCTTATTAACTCCAATACTTTGGTTTTCTGAAAATGGTTGCATGTTAGTTTCTGGATAAACAGCAGATGAACTAATAAATATGTAATCTTTAAATCCCCCAACTGCATCTAAGATATTTTTAATATCCTGTTGATTGTATCCACATACATCTATTATTGAATCAAAATAAAAATCCTTTAAACAATCTTTCAAATTATTTCTATCTGCACAAATCAAATTAATATTTTCTATTTGTTGCTTACTCCCCCTATTTAAAACATAAACCTCATAATTATTTGATTGAAAGTATTTTGCTACATATTTACTAACAAATACTGTTCCTCCTGTAACTAATATACGCTTCATAAAATCCCTCCCTTAAATCCCCATTATCCTTGATTAAACAATAATTAAATAAAATAATCTCACCTACAAATTCCTATTTATCAATTAGTTTAATAGCCAATTAACTCGTACAATAAATACCATTATGAATCAATTATAGCATATTTTTTCAAAATTCTATTATTCAATTTTCAAAGAACATTTTATAATTTGCTACGCAAAATCTGCAGATTGTTCTTCAAACTCTATTCGCTAAATTGGAGTTTATCTGTTTTATTTTCCTCTTTACTTTCTATAGACTATATAATCTACATATTATTCACTAAAAAACAGCAGATAAAGCCTATTATCTGCTGAAACTTCTAATTATACTACAAAGTCAAACTTGATTAATCTTTTTAAATTTTTGTCCTATTATTAAATATGATGAACTGTTTCTATTTCAAGATGTTCTGTTCTTACAACCTTAAGTCTTATTTTTATACACATCTTTTCTCTTAATTTTGGATATTGATATAGTGGTGGATCAAATTCACTTAATTGACTTGTTTTAATTATCCTATATCCACTTATTGAAAATGGGTCTGGAACCATTATTTCTTTTTCTTCTTTATTGTAAATTGGTTCAGGATTTAATAGATCATCATGTGTTCCAACAATCTCTGCACTCAAAACTTCAACCTTATCGCTTTCTTTGAATTTTTCTCCCCTTGGAAGATCCATTTCAAGAAAGTCTCCAAAGTTTATTACTTTTGTCATATGATATAGTGGTCCATATACTGTAGGGTATCCGTCCTTGTCTGTTATACCTGTTCCAACAATATTTCTGCTATAGTCAGGATATTGTGGGAAGAAACCGCCTTCATTATTATTGTTGTTATCACCTAATCCACTATCCAAGCAACATTTTAATGATTGTGCTACTACTTTATATGATATATTTTTTGTAATCCAAGCATTGAACATAACAGCTCTATCTCTTGTTGGATAAGCCTTTACTTCTATCTTTTCATCTATATTATTTACCATAAATATTCTTGCACCTTGGTTTCTCAATCTCCAAAATTCTGCTGGAATAGAATCAAAATCAAATTCTACTTCCTTAAAAAAAAGTCCTTCATTTTCAGCTATAATAACATTAGTCTGTATTCTCTTTGTTTCTGACATGCCTATCGTTTTCTCCTCTCATTTTTTATAGTTACAATGATATTTATTCAGTTATTCAGTTATTCATCTATTCACTTTTTTCATCATTTATAATTAAAGCCTCTTTTGAAGATTTACCATAATTATCAACTTTGTAAAAATAAAAATTATTTATTATGGTAACATTATTACTGTTAACTACTGTTGGTACAACAACATTAACTGATCCATTATTTTCAGCTATTGTTGGCACATCTGGTATATCTGATCCATTTATAGCCTTGATTCTACTGCTATAAATCTTCCAGCTTTCATCTTCTTTAAATGAATCAACCATGCTTTCTGGTACATAAATAATAAGATTATCTGAAGTGTTTTTAAAAACATTTGCTCCTATTTTGGGTACATTATCTGTTTCTATTGTAACAGATATTAAATTTGAACACCCTTCAAAAGCACTGTTAGCAATTGCTTTCATTTCTTTTCCCATATATACTTTTTCTAAACTGTCTATATTTTTAAATCCATCAACTGTAATTCCAGCTACTGGTTTACTGTTATAGTAGGTTGGAATTATTATGCTTGCTGGCATTGTTTCTTTATTATCTGGATTTGCATAAACAACTACATAAGTTACTGCATCATTAAATTTAAAATATTTTATGTCAGTTGATCCTGCAAAAAAAACTGCACTTTCAATTTTATCAGCTTCTTTAATATTGTTGTTTACATTATTAAGAATTTCATCTTTATCTATAATATTCATTTTTGCCTCCTACTTTTAAGCATTTTACCACTTAATTTATCTGTAAAGTAAACATAAAATAATTACATATTTAAAATTGAAAACTACGTTTAACAACAAACTTCTAATAACACAATCTAAAATTTTTATTATTTAATTATTGAAATATGTCAATAACGCAATTTCCTTTTAATCTATATTAATAGACTAAAATTTTATAATATATTATATTCACAAGTTACATAATATGGAACAATTATTTTTCCGCAAAAAAATAGACCGAATTTTATTTCTCAGTCTATTTAATAACATTAAGATATTTCTTTTTGTAATACCATTGTTACCCATTCATTTGTCTTTGTTTTCTTAATAA
>NZ_AP019718.1 GCF_006742065.1 Clostridium butyricum
TAAAAAATGAAATAGAACAGTTAAAGAGTAAACCGAAGGCTACAAGAAAAACAGAAAAGTAGAAATTTAACTTAATTATTATAAATACTAAACAAAAGCAACGATTTTAATGCTTATAAATGGCTTAAAATCGTTGCTTTATTTTTAGTTATTTCGCTAAATAATATTTTTACGAAATTTTTGATAAAATAGGATTGGTATATAATAAATTAAATCATTAATACTATTAATCCAACTATTGCAATGATACAACCAATAGATTCGTATAAATAAATGATATTTTTACTTATTCGATATTTATAAAATGATTTAGAAAGTTGACCAACAAATAGTATACTGAATAACTCATATGATATATTATGTTTTAATAGATAATATAGAAAAATCAATAATATAATATATGTTGTTATAACAATGTTACTAACATTGTTAGCGTTTTTATTTTGTTCATTATTAGCTTTTATTAGATTTTTTATTGAAGATTCTTTTTTCATATATTACTCCTAAATTATATTTAGATATTTAAGAAAAACAATTTTCTTTAATATCTTTAACACCTGAGATTTCAGCAGCCAAATTAACCAATGCACTTCCACCCGCTTCCATTTTCTCTGCCCAGGTTGTGGCACCGAGTAATAATGCAGCAGCTTCTTTGACCCCACCTAATGCTTTAATATACTTTTTAATTTTTAATAATTTAGCTCCAGCAAAGATACCTGAACCAAGCGCCCATGCAATAGAACCAGCACATTTTGTTATTTGCCATGCTGATGGGTCAGCAACTACAGGGAAAGTAGTATTTTTGCTGAAATTAATGGTTTGCACTAATTTATTTTCATCTTTTATTTTATATTTTGTAGAGACTTTATGACCATTTGCATCATATGCCCAAGGCTTGTCAATAATACCTGTAATAATATTTTGATTATTAACAATAAAAATTTCACCAGTTGAATATTCTTTACCTAAATATTCAGCATCAGTTACTAGTTTAGATCCTTCTTCTAAATCAAAAGAAAAAGTATAGTTTTTGGAAGCATTTTCATCATTAATAGTAACTAAAGTTCTAACTCCTTCTAGCCCATCAGCGTGTATTGGTTGAGCACCAAATGAAACTGAAGAATCATCACTTGTATAAAGTACAGTTCCATTACTACTAATATTGGAATCAGATGATTCTAATGGTAATTTTATACCAAAAGATTGATCTTCATTATAAGCAGGAGTAAGAGTAATTGGATTTGATGAATCTCTAGGAATTTTAATAGTTGAATTTTCACCATCAGATACGGCTATATAGTTTTTGGTTTCTTCTATATTTGATGAGATATCATCAGTTCCAGTAGTACTTTCAATATAATTAATGATTGATGATTCATTAGATTGAGCTGCATTAGCGTTTATACTTGGAAGTAATGAAGTTGTTAGAGCAGCAAATAAAATATATGATGTTATTTTTGAAATTTTTTTTATCATTCTAAAAGTCTCCTTTAAATTGTTCTAAGAAATTTTCAACTTGATTTTTATCTTGACAGTCATATATTTGTTCAATATTACCATTACTAAAAAGCAATATACTTGGTACAGATTTAACATTAAGCAAATGTAGATAATCTCGTATTTCTTGTTTTTTACTTGCTGTTGCTTCAGTATTATAATAAAATATCGATTTATTTGTTTCAGATAGTATATTTTCTAATTTTGGCATGAAAGTTTTACAATCAGGACAAGTTGGTCTGCCTATATAAATAAAAAAGCTCTCTTTATTTAATATTTTTTCATTTAAAGCATCTTGACTTATATCTAATAATAAATTTTTACATGAAAAACTAGATATTTTAGAATTAGATTCTAATGTGTTTTTATAATAATTATTTACAACAAATAATCCTGTTAATAAAAACAAAATTATGAACGGAATTATTAAATACTTGATTTTTACTTGCTTAAAACTCAAAATGGACCCTCATTTCTATTACATTGTTTTTTGTTAAGGTTGACTTTACATAATTATCCGGATAATAAGAGATATTAAATTAAGTCTATAAATGTTCTATACATCCAATATAACATAAAATGAATTAAATGTAAAAAAAAATAAAATATTCCAATTTATTGCTATATTTTATAAAATCAATCAAATGATTCAGTTTTTACATTTTCATTATTAAATTGTGATTTAAAAGCATTGGCTTTTTCAACAGTATCAAATCCAATACTAGCAAATATAGCACCAATTTCAATTAATCTTTTTGTACGAGCTTTACGCTCTTTTTCTTTTTCTCTAGCAATTAATGAATTTTTTTGGGCTTGAAGTTGTTTTATTTTTTCATCAAGTTTAGTTATCTTTTCTTTATTATCAACCATGTAAATCACACCTTTCTATAAATATTATAAGTATGTAAAAATATGTTTTCAACTACAGGAATAATAAGCTTAAGAAAAATATATAAATATTGTAAAAATTTTAAATTAACGATAGAATTATGAGTATGGGCAATCCCGTAGTGAAAACTGAAGGGCGCACTTATACCCCACTTTGGGAAAGTGGGAGTGCGGTCTTTTCAGACAGAACTCTTGCAGAGGGCAAACGAAAAATTAAAAATTTTTCTTATATAGTAAGGTGGTATAGAAATGTCAATTTATCATTTTGGACAAATGAAAGTAATAAGCAGAGGAACAGGAAGAAGTGTAATTGCATCAAGTGCATATATAAGTGGTGAAAAATTATACAATGAATATGATGGACTTACACATGATTATACAAGAAAACAAGGAGTCGTTTTTTCAGAAGTAATGTTACCTGAAAATGCAAAAGATGAATGGAAGAATAGACAGATATTATGGAATGAAGTTGAGAAAATAGAAAAGAGTAAAGTAAGCCAGTTAGCACGAAGTTTTGAAGTTGGTTTGCAGACAGAATTTACACTTGAAGAAAATATAAAGTTAATTAAAGAATATGTGAAAGATAATTTTATAGATAAGGGAATGTGTGCAGATATCTGTATACATGATAAGAGTGATGGAAACCCTCATGCTCATGTAATGCTGACTATGAGAAAAATTGATGAACAGGGAAAATTTTTACCCAAGGCAGAAAAGCAATATCTATGTAGAAATGATAAGGGTGACGAAAAATATCTTAATTCCAATGATCTTAAAGATGATAGAGATTTTGGAAAAGTATATAAGTGCAGATATAAGAATGATTATAAAGAGTTAACTAATAGAGAATTGAAAATGGAAGAGTATAAGAATTATAAAAAGATTTCTAAATATCCACTAGATAAAAAAATAGATATGTGTTCTGACTGGAATAATACCAATAATGTAGAGCTATGGCGTGAAGATTGGGCAAGAATAAATAATAGACTATTTGATGAAAAAGGATTAAATATAAGAATAGATCATAGAAGCTATGAGAGGCAGGACATTAACAGAGTACCAACAATTCATGAAGGATATGGGGCAAGGCTTAGAGCTAAGAATGGAAAAGAATGTGACAGAATAGAGATCAATAGATACATAGCAAATCTAAATGAGAAGATTAAAGGGTATGAAAATGACATTCATAAATTAAAAAATGAAATGATCGAATTAAATAGAGACATGGATGTCAAAATGAAGGCTGGCAGAGAAGAAATAAGTTTAGAACGTCCTAAAAGCTCATATAAGACAACAGATAGTGATATTAAAGAAATACTAAAGAAACTAAAAGAAAAGCTGTCAGATAAAGCAAATAAGCATTTAGGAGTAGACAGAGCATTAAAGTACATTGATAAGAGAAAAATAAAAACAAATAATGATGTGAAAGTAATTAAATCTCAACTAGCGACTATAAGAAACAATTATGGAAACCGGATTGATGTAATAGATGATTATATTAATAGAATGAATTCAATTTATGATAATATTTTAAGAAAGAGTAGAGAGGTCAATTCATTAGAAAAGGAAGTTGGAGAGCTTGGAATATTTAAGTTTAAACAGAAAAAGTATTTGAATGAAAGAATTGAAGAATTAAAAAATGAAATTAATGGATTTAAAAAATCAGAGTTTTATCAAAAGGATATAAAATATACTGACAAAATAGAAGAACTAAAAGGACAGAGAAAAGAATGTTTAGAAGTCTTGAAAAAATGTGATAATGAAAATAGCATATTATATGATATTGAAACATTGAGTAAAGATAAGAATAAGCTCCTTGGCAATTTAAATAAGGATAGAAATAATGATATTAATTTTAAGGTGAAAAGACATTCAAATGAACTAGAGCTTTAATTTAGAATATGCCTTTTGAGGTCAGAAGTATAAAAATAATTCATTTCTTGTAAATTGCAAGGGCTACGCCTTCAAAAAAATAATGGCCGCAGCATGATCTTCTTCGAAGAGATGCAGCAGCCATTATTTTTTTGAACAATTGACAATTCATTTCTTATTTTTTATTAAGTGATAGTCAAAAGGCATAACAGTGCTGAATAGAAAGAAATTTACAGAAAAGAAAATTATAGAATTTAGTATGATTAATTATACTCATTTATGAATGTTTAATTGAATACAAAAAAAAATACTTGTTATGTATTCAATTACGGGTTAAAATATAGACAAGTTGAAAAATTTAATAAAAAAATAAGTCCTCAGCTCTTATATATTAAGCTACCAACTTAGTATATAAGCCAAAACTTAAATGTGCTACCAACACATCAAGCCGTTAGAGAACTCTATCTATAGCAATATTTCAAATGTACCGACATACAAGAGAAACATTAACTATATATATTCAATTTATGAGATTATCTTAACAGATATAAATGTAAATTGCAATAAGTAAGATTTAGAAGTTTATAGCCTTTGTGTATTGGAAGCAGTACGCAAAGGCTTTTTTATTTGATAAAAATTAGAAGTATATTTATTTTTTCATAATTAATTTATGAAAATGAAAGGGGGTGAGCAAAGTGACAGAGGAAAGCAGTATCTTATCAAATAACAAGGTATTAGCAATATCATTATTGACTTTAGCAGTAAACATTATGACTTTTATAGTGCTTGTAGCTAAGTAGTACGAAAGGGGGAGCTTTAAAAAGCTCCTTGGAATACATAGAATTCATAAATTAATTTATGAAAAGAAGGGCGTATATGAAAACTTGTAAAAATTGCAAAGAGTTTATTAAAGATACTGAAATATGCAAAATACATTCGTTGATGATTCATGATAAAACAGTAGCAACCTATTGCAGTAAATACAATGAGTCAAGATGTTTACATAAAGGGAAAGTCCAATGTATTAATTGTTCAAAGATGAACCGATATGGATGGTGTGCCATAAAAATGAGATGTTTTACAGAGGAAGAACAGAAAAAAGAACGTACATGCATTAAATATTATGCAAGGAGCTTTAAAAAAGCTCATGTAAAGAAGAGTAAAAAGAAAAAATAATTTATTTATTAATTTAATATTGAGAGTGCCGACACAGTATGCACTAAAAAATATATCTGTGGTGTAGTGAGCCGATACAAAAGGATAGTCACTCGCATTTTCATAATACATCTTATGTTATGATTATGTGTCGGTGGGACTTCACGACGAAAACCCACAATAAAAAAAGAGTTCGGGGTAGGGTTAAGCATAGTTGAGGCAACTAAACAATCAAGCTAGGATATGCAGTAGCAGACCGTAAGGTCGTTGTTTAGGTGTGTTGTAATACATACGCTATTAAGATGTAAAAATACGGATACCAATGAAGGGAAAAGTATAATTTTTGGATGTAGTTTGTTTGTTCATCTATGGGCAAACTACGTCCAAAGCCGTTTCCAAATCTGCTAAAAAGTATATCCTTTCTAAAATCAAAGTCAAGTATGAAATCATAAATAAAGTTTAATTTTGAAGTTATTATGATATTATGTTTTTCTATTAAAATAAATTAAGTATATAGAATAGTTTAATAATAGTATATACTTAATGTGATAAGTGTCTGACAGTGTCACAGAAAGGATGATTGTTATGGATTATAAGCTTATGGAGCTAGATGATCTAGCAGAGTATATTAATTTACAGTTAGAAAAGGGAAGAAACTTTACTGAAGTAGCTGGGGAAGATTTTTCATGTAATGAAAGTACACTTAGAAAGAGATTAACAGCAAAGAAATTATATAAAAGAATAGGCAATAAGTATGTGAGACAATGTCAGACTATAGATGACAGAAGCAAAAGTTCAGATGGAAATAACAATGTCAGACAAAGCGTCAGACAAGATGTCACAGACGGAAATATTGCAGAAATTACTGGTGATATAAAGTCGCAAAGTATCACAGTATCACCAAGCGATAAAGAAAAGTTTTTGGGACTGATAAGTAATTATGAATTGATAATGAATATGTTAGATAATTATAAAAATAATGAAGATAAGTTTAATAGAGCTAATGGGTTAGTTGTAGAGCTGCCAGTAGAAAAGAAAAAAGATTTTAGAATTACATTAAGATTAAATGATGTAGTTTATGAGGAATTTAAAGAATTTGCAGATAAAAATAAGCAGTTTACAGTGAAAGAATTAGTAAGCCAGGCTTTAAAAGAATTTATACAAAAGTATAAGTAGAAATAAGGATTAATTTCAAAAGAATAATACATTAAGAGAATAAACAATGATATAATAAATTTACTCAATATGATAATAGTGAGGTGATATAATTGGATAAAGAAATGTTAGAGGCATTAAGAGCAATGTTCAAAGAAGAATTAAAGGCAGAGCTTGAGCCAATAAAGGCAGACATTAAAGAAATTAAAAATAAAATGGATTCTGTATATGACCAGACGGCAGATTTAACAGAGTTTAGAACAGAAACCAAACAAGGAATAAGTGACATACAAAGAAATTTAAATACTATGGAATTAGTGACATCTAAGAATTGGAATGATATTGCACAGTTAAAGTCAATAAAATAGTATCTTTATAATATTTGAGTATCAATAATGGTACTCTTTTTTTTACATTTTTATATGTCATACATATAAAATACAATGTATTGTATTGCAAATACATATTGAAAAAAGAAAAATAGAAGCATATAATAAATATATAAACTATAAATACAAATACAATACAGTGAAATACAAATGCAATACATAAAAAATACATTTGTAATATAAATGTATTACAAATGAAAGGGGTGCTGAAAATGGCAGATATTAAAGCAACAAGTTTCAGAGTCAGTGAAGATGACATAGCAAAATTTAAGGAATTTGCAGATAAGGAAGGTTATAACCAAGCCGAGGCATTTAAAAGCATAATGCAGACTGTTGAAATGGCTAAAGCTAAGAATATGATTAAGGATAGAGCAAAGGAAATAGAAGTATTTCAGGATACTATAAACAATCTTATGAGTATGTTTTTAAACAGTCTCAATGTTAATCAGACATCAGAAGAAAGAATAAGAGAGGAGTTAAGCCAAGAGCTGCAGACTAAAGATAATACAATAAGTAATTTGCAAAAACAATTAACAGAGAATGAAAATGATATAAAACGAGTAAAGGAGCTATCCGCAAACCGTTATGAAGAAATTCAAAAATTGTCAGCAGCAGGAGTTAAACAAGAAAATGTAAATAGAGAATTACAAAAGACTATTGATAAATTAAACAGTAACAATGATTTGTTGCAGGAACAGTTGAAAGAATATAAGCAGTATAAAGATGATTATAAAAAATTAAACAATCAGTTGGATCAGTTAAAAGCAGAGCATGAGGAATTAAAGAAAAATAACAATAAATTAAATAATGATAATGAATTATTAAATAATAAAATTAGTGCTAATAGTGATATGATTGAATTTTATAAAAATGAAATTGTTAGTAAAGATAAGGATATCGATAATTATAAAAGTGATATTAAGGAATCAGATATTAAGTATAACAGCCAAATAAAAGAATTAGAGGCTAAATATAATACTAAGATAGAAGAAGTTAAAGAGGAACATGAAAAGGCGTTAAATGACCAGTTGAGAAATAATATAGATAACTTAAATGCTAAACATGAGATTGAATTAAGTAAAAAAGATTTAGAAATACAAAAGT
>NZ_AP019719.1 GCF_006742065.1 Clostridium butyricum
TTTCCTTGCTAATTCTTCTTGAGTTAATCCTTTCTTAATTCTCATTTCTTTAAGTGTCATTTTCTTTCTCCTTAAAATCTAATTTTACCCCTAATCAAATTTTAATTTAATTATAATGGATATTGTAAAAATGTCCAGTTACTTCAATACTAGTAAAAAAATGATGGTAATTGTCTACTAGTTTTTATTTACTAGTACAAAATTACTAGTTATAATAAGTATGTAAATAAGTAACGACATCGTTACTAAAAAAAATGGAGGTATTATTTATGAAACAAGATGCTTTAATAACTGGGGTTAAAAAGTACAATTTTAAAAACAATGATGGTGAAAATGTTAAGGGTGCTAAAATAAGTTATCTAATTGATGAATCAGACACCGATGGTGAAAATATTACTGGTTACTTACCTCGTCAAGCAAGTATTAAAGATATGTCTTTAATTTCTGGTTTAGTTGAACTTCCAGGAGTTTATGAAATTAATTTTAAAACTGTTTCAGGAGCTAACAACAAAGAAGAATTAAAAATAATTGGTATAGATTTTCAGAAATCTTGTGATTTTAAAAATGTTTTTGTTGGTTAATTAAAATGGATAGCGATTTTTTTGAATTAGATTCTGAACAAGAAGTAACTACAGGTTCAGCAGTTGACATTAGTTTAAAGTTGGACAAGGTCAATGATCTATTGTTAATTCAAAATATTTTTATCTTATCGATTTTAGTATTTTTTATGCTTAAATACGTAATGGGAGGATATTTAAAAAAATGATATCTAATGTTGAATTTTTTTCTTATGTTTTTCCTAGACTTGTTCAAAGTGCTTTTGTAATGGGTATTAGTATGTTTTCTTTAGCGTTTATATTCCGTTTTGGAATTGACTTACTTTTATCTGTTTTTAAAATAATAGCAAAATAAAAAATTGGAGGTAATGTAATGACTAAATTAAAGAAAATTTTATATTGTGGTGGTACTGGTGTTATTGCAAGTGCATTAACAACTGTTTCAGCTTTTGCAGCAGAGGGAAGTGATAGCTCAACAGTTATAACTGGAATAACTGATGGTTTAACTTCTGGAAAAACTGAATTTGTAACTGCTCTTGCTGCTATTTCTGGAATTGCTATTGGATTCTTTGTTGTAAAGTTTGTTGTAAAACAAGGTATTAAGTACTTTTCTACTATTGCAAATAAAGGCTAGGATTAATTATAAAAAAAGATTTTCGGCATATTGGCGCAGGCCTTTAAATGTGCCGAAAATCTTTTTTTATTTTAAATAGAGGTGTTATATGAAAAAAATTATGAAAAGATTTTTAATTTTATTTTTATGTTTTAGTTTATTAAGTGGAATTTATACAAAAAAAGCAAATGCTATAGCCGTAGTTGATGATGCTTTTTATATAGTTGCCGGTGTTGTAGTTACTGGTGCTACAATTTATGCTTTAGTTGACCATACTCTGTCTATGGGTTCAAGTTCTCATACTGCAAATGATTCTGCAAATATATCTTCTTCTTTATCTAATACACAAAAGTTATCACTTTATTTAACTGTTAAAACATTAGAAAATGGTTCTAAATTTCTTACTTGGACTAAAAGTGGACTAGATTGGCTTACTAACTTTATAGATACTACAATAAATACATCTTATGTTAATAATTATGGTTCTATTCAAATTTCACAATCTAATACTGTTACTTCTCCACTTGTGTTAAGTTCTCAATTTACAGACCAAAGTTGTGTATTTAGATATGATATTGGTTATGGTCAGACTTCCAGAAGTCTTTACTATGGTTCTTTTGCTGGACCTTATTATGTTGGCGCTTTTTTTTATAATTACAATTATTATATTGGTGTTTTTAATGCAAATGAAAATGTTTATTCACTTCCTGTTTCAAGCGTTGTTAATTCATTTGAGGTTGAATTTCCAGAGCGTTCATGTGACGTTAAAGATTATTCTCCAGACGTTGTTGATTATAATTTTTTTAATCCAGAGCCTGAACCAGATGAAGATAATAGTTATAAACCTAAAATCGGTTTTCCATTACGTGAATATGATAAAAATAAAGATGGATATGAGCCAGTTATTAATCCAGATACTGGCGAAGAATACGAACCATATGAAACTCCTTATACCGGTGATGATATAAAAGAAAATCCGGATATTTTAGTGATTCCAGATGGTTCTACTAATCCAGATCCAAATCCAGAACCTACACCAGACCCAAATCCAGAACCTACACCAGACCCAGACCCAAATCCAGATACGGGAAATGATGAAGATAAACTTCCTGAAAATGATACTCCAGTTTTAGATTTTTCTCCACTTTATGGAGCTACTCGAAAATTTCCTTTTTGTTTACCATGGGATATTTATGATTGTATTAAAGTTTTCAAAAGTGAAGAAGAACCATTTAAATACGAATTTAAAGAAACTAAATATTCAGACACGGAAATTATTATAATTCCAAATTTTGAAATAGATTTTTCAAAGATACCTTATATTGATTTAATGAGAAATATTTTAAAATTATTCCTTTATTATCAATTTATACGTTTCTTAATGATAAGCATAAGAAAGGTGATGTGGTCTTAATGTATTCTTTTATAATAAAAACTATAAATGCTTTAATACGTGGATTAGGAGCTGTATTAACTTTTATTTTTAAAGTTTTACCAGATTCACCTTTTCAAAAGCATGTTTTAGAAAATGAAGTTATTATGCCTTATTTAAAAATGATTAATTATTTTGTCCCTGTCGCTGAAATATTAATAACTTTTCAGGCTCTTTTAATTGCTATTGGTGTTTATTATATTTATCAAGTTGTTGCTCGTTGGGTAAAAATTATTAGTTAGGAGTTTTTTTATATGATAAGTTTTTATAGTGGTACGCCTGGAAGTGGTAAATCTTTAAAAATGGCAAAAGAAGTTGTTATGTGGTTAAAGACATTTAAAAAGAATGTAATAGCAAACGTTGAGATAGATAGAGATTATATTTTAAAAGGTAAGCAGGGTGGAGAATTTTTCTACCTTGCTAATGAAGAATTTTCTCCAGATTATTTTTATGAGTATGCAATTAAATATCATGATATTGGTAAAGAACATCAAACACTTATTGTCGTTGATGAAGCACAGACTATTTTTTCCCCTAGTGCAGTAAAATTATTTAGTCAAAAAGAACCTAGATATCGTCAAAATTGGTTGGATTTTTTTACGCAGCATAGACATCTTGGGTTCGATATAATTTTAATTAGTCAATTCGATAGATTAATAGATCCACAAGTAAGATGTTTATTTGAATATAATTTTGTACACAGAAAAGCGAATAATTTTGGATTGCTCGGACAAATTTTTACTCTTATGCATATTAGTTTATTTGTTCAAATTCAAAAATGGTACGGTATGAATGAAGTATGTAGTAAAACATTTTATACTTATTCTAAGAAATACGCTAAGATATACAATTCATATGCTTTTAGAGAGAAAGTAATCGAAATATTGACACAGAAATATGGTTCTAAAAAAATGGAAGAGTTAATGGGGTTTAAAAATGCTAAAAAGGTATCTTAATAAATATGAGTTTTATGGTTTAGTTATTGATATATTCTTAATACTGTATGATTTTTGTCTTATAGTAAAATATTTCTAAAAACATTTGACATTTCAGCATCATTATTATATCATATAAATATCAAGTTGATGTTTCACGTGAAACATTTAATAGTAACGACGTCGTTACAAAATATTTGGAGGTATTTATATGAGAGTTAATATTTCAATCCCAGATGAGGTTAAACAATTTTTTGAAGATTATAGTAAAAAAACAGGAGTTCCACAAAGTTCACTTATGGCTTTAGCTCTTTCTGAGTATAAAGATAAGATAGAAAGGAGTTTATCTAATGACAAATAATGAGATTATTGATGCTAATAAGCTTAGTCAGTTAACTAGTTCTATAGGTTCTATTAAATTAGAAATGAGAACATGTGCTATGTCTTTTTTTCGCATAGGAGAAAAACTCTTTAATATTCAAGAAAGTGAAGTTTATAAGATTAAAGGATATAAAAGTTTCGTTTCTTTTTGCAAAGGTGAGTTTGGAATTTCTAAAGTTCAATCTTATCGTTTTGTTGGTATTTATAAAAAATTTAGTTCTGAAAGATACTCTAGTTTTACTTATTCACAATTGATAGAAATGCTTTCTCTTAAAGATTCTGATATAGATAAAGTTAATCCAGGTATGACTGTTAAGGAAATACGAACATTAAAAAAAGATTTAAAAGAATCTAAAGAAAAAGAAGATATTCAATTTGGAGAACAAACTGTTGTTGACATTCAAGAAAGTGAAGTTGTTGAAGTTCCTGAAAAAACTGATAAAGAAATTATAGAAGAAAAAAATCTCAGAATTTCAAATCAAGAACTTTTAATACAAAGATTATATGAGCGATTAAGAATTGAGAGTAAAGAGAAAGATAAAAAAATAGAAAAATTATCTGAAGAACTTAAAGAAACTCTAAATGAACTGAAAGCTCTTAAAGAGAAGAAAAACAGAGAAATACATAAGCTAAGAACTAAGCTTAAAGAACAAAGTAATAATTAAAGATTACAACTCTTCTTTCCCTAAAAGATTACACTTTGGCAGACCTTGTGTCGGCAATGCTTATGCTTATAAGTTAACGAATAGTGGAATATATGTTGTTAGTGGTACGGGCATCGCAGATAGTAGCGTAGCGTGCCATTAACTTTTTAAAATTTTCTTTCTATCTTGATATATTAGAAATAAGTTAACCCATAAAAAAAATTTACTTTAGAAAAGTGGTGATAATTTGAGTTTAAAGGATTCTTTGAAAAAAGCTGAAATAGATAAAGATTTATTAAAAGATATTATTAATAATATTGAATATAATAAGACAATAATTAAATATTATGAACGTTTTTCTAAGGAGTCAAGTATAGTATTTAAAAATACTATATTAGAAAATAAAAGAGATTCTATTTCTTTCTGTAATAAATATTGGCTTTTAGATAAATACGAAAAGCATAAGATAAAAGATTTTAAGAAGACTAATTTATGTCATGATAAATTTTGTAGTAATTGCAAAAAGGTTAAACAAGCTTCCAGAATGGCAAAATATATCCCGCAACTTGAACAGTATAAAGGTCAGTTGTATCATTTAACTTTAACATTACCTAATTGTTCTGGAAATGATTTAAGGTTAACTATAAAACATATGTCTAAATGTTTTTTAAGACTTGTACAGTTTTTAGATGGTAGGAAGAAGATACGTGGTATAAATTTTGGTCAAGCTTTTCAAGGAGCAATAAGGTCTTTAGAAGTTACGTTTAAAAATGATAACTATCATCCACATTATCACGTTGCATTAGTATTGAATAATTTTAAAATGACTGATAAAAAGTATAAGAATAAATATTCTTATAATAATAAACATGGTATTAAAGAGTTGACTAGGCTTTTTTCAGCAGAAGAAATTTTAATTCAAAAGATATGGTATTTATTAATAAATAATATAACTGTTACTAGACAAAACATTGAAGCTCTTAAAGATGGATATTCTTGTTGCATGGAAAAATTTTCAGAAAATGATTATGCAGAGCTTTTTAAATATATGACAAAGGTTACTGGTGAAGATGGTTTTACATTAACTTATGAAAATTTTGTTGCTTTATATTATGGACTTTATAGAATTAAACAGATTCAAGGATATGGAGTTTTGTATAATATAACTGATGATGGAGATTTAGAAAAATTAGAAGAAGAGTATGAAAATTACATTGAACAGTTAAAACAAAAAGAAAGCCCAGTGGCAAGTTATGAAGCTCCACAGGACTTAATAAAAGATACTGAATACATGTTAATTTCTCGAAAGTCATTTTTCAAGTATCTCAATGAATAATTTTATTATAATACAAGGGGTAGAAAATTTCTATCTCTTTTATTTTAAAAGAAAATTTCTTCAATAGTTTTTTCGAGTGCATTAGCTATTTTTCGTGCTGTATCTAAATTACAAGTATTTTTTCTTTCTGCTTTTACTATAGTGCTTAATGATAGTTCTGT